>JAUXKJ010000003.1 GCA_030624325.1 Nitrososphaerota archaeon | reverse complement strand
TTGATTCTTACATGAATTTAATCATGACAGATGCTGAAGAATACAAAGACGACAAGGTAATAGCAAATTATGGTCGAGTTATTGTAAGAGGAAATAATGTGCTGTTTATCAAACTAGAAAATGAACTCTAGTTAAGAATTCGGATTTAAAATGACGAAGGATTATCTTTTAACTTCTGAATCAGTTACAGAAGGCCATCCTGACAAGGTATGCGATCAAATTTCTGATGCAATTTTAGATGAGTATCTTAGACAAGATCCCGACTCTAGAGTTGCTGTTGAAACCATGGTAACAACGGGATTTGTAGTGGTTGCAGGTGAAGTTACTTCAAAAGCAAATTTTGATAAAAACTCTCAGGAAGAATTAATTAGAAAAATTATTCGTGAAATCGGTTATGACAAACCAGAATTGGAATTTGACTCAATTTCTTGTGAAATTATATTAAAATTACATGCTCAAAGTCCCAATATTAGCCAAGGTGTTCTTGCAACAGATGATAAAGAACAGGGTGCAGGAGATCAGGGATTGATGTTTGGTTTTGCTACAAATGAAACTAAAGAACTAATGCCAATGCCAATAATTCTAGCTCATAAGTTGACAAAAAAACTCGCTGATGTTAGAAAATCAAAAGAGTTGCCTTGGGTAAGACCTGATGGAAAATCTCAGGTTTCTGTACAATATGAGGATGGAAAACCAAAAAAAATTGATACCATAGTAATTTCTACCCAACATTCTCCAGAAATTTCAAATGATGAAATTACTAAATCAATAATAGAAAAAGTGATCAAACCAGTTTGTGGTAACCTCTGGAATGATGACATTAAGATTCATGTTAATCCTACTGGAAAATTTGAAATTGGTGGACCACATGGTGACGCCGGTCTTACTGGAAGAAAAATAATTGTTGATACTTATGGTGGTCAAGGTAGGCATGGTGGTGGAGCTTTTTCAGGAAAGGATCCTTCTAAGGTAGATAGATCTGCATGTTACATGTGTAGATATATTGCTAAAAATATTGTAGCAGCAGGACTGGCTGAAAAATGTGAAGTCCAGGTTGCCTATGCAATTGGTGTTGCAGAACCTGTATCATTAATGGTTAACACATTTGAAACAGGAAAAATTCCCGATGAAGATATTGAAAATATTGTGAGAAAAAATTTTGATATTAGACCGGCTTCTATCATTTCACAATTGGATTTGAAAAAGCCAATATATAGAAAAACTGCTGCTTATGGACATTTTGGCAGAACTGAACCTGAATTTAGATGGGAAAAAACTGATAAAGCAGATTTATTACGCCAAGCTGCTGGTCTTTAAAACTTCTTTAAACTTCTTAAACTTCAATCCAGAAAGTCTCATCAATTTTTTATGATCTCCTTTAAAATCTCCAATCATTATATTGAGGTCCTCTAATCCAAAGAAACTTTGTGGATTATGTAATGCTTCGTAGTATGCTTTCTCAAGATCAATTTTTTTAATTTTCGTTTTGTGTTTATTTTTAAAAACTTTTACAAATTCTTCAAAAGTAATCAATTCAGGCCCTACCAAGTCGATTATCTTTTTTGAAAAACTTTTTGAAATGATTGCATTTAAAATAACTTCTGAAACATCTTGAACGAATATTGGTTGAAGATGGTATTTACCTGAACCTGGAATAATTATAGTTCCATTCTTAATTTGATTTTTTAGATTCTTGGATAACGGATCATTATTTCCAATTATATATGATGCTCGAAATATTGTATAGTTTAAACCAGATTTGATAATTTCTTGTTCTGCTTTATACTTTGAAATAAAATATGCCGAAGTTGAATCTTTGGTAACTCCCAGTCCACTAATGAAAATAATTTTTTTTATTTTTGACTTTTTACAAAGATTAACTGCTTTTTTTGTTAGATTTACATTTACATCTTCAAAGGAGTTTTTGCTGGTTTGCCTTCCTCTCCCTATCAAATGAACTAAAGCGTCATAATTTTTCATGTGAGAGTAAATGTTATTTTGATCAAAATTAGATGAGATTATTTTTCTTTCAGATGGTAAATTTAGAAAATTTTTTCTAGAGATGCTAATCAAATTAACTCCATTTTTATGTAAATGACTCCTAACGTTTTTTGCTACAAATCCGTTTGCTCCTGTTATTACTACTCTCAAACTATTTGATTTTGGCATGAGGGTTTTAGTATATCATTTAATTTTAAAGATATCATGGAAGAACAACTAAAATCAAGAGAAAAATTAAGAACTGGTTTTACTACAGGCACAGCTGCTGCTGCATCAGCTAAAGCTGCAATTCTATCAATTATTAATCAAAAAAAAATTGATTCCGTTAAGGTAACTCTCCCAAAAAATAATGAAATTCAAATTAAAATTAATAGTTGTGAGTTTAGCAATTCGATAGGAAAATGTTCAGTAATTAAAGATGGGGGGGATGATCCGGATGTTACTCATGGAGCCGAAATTTTAGTTGAACTATCACTAACTTCAGAATTAAATAAAATTGAAATTGATGGTGGTGAAGGAGTAGGAATAGTTACTAAACCTGGTTTGGGTTTAGAAATTAATAAAGCGGCCATAAATCCTACTCCAAAAAAAATGATTACTGAAAATATTAGAGAAGTAGCTGACGATATTTTAAAAAACAACGGAATAAAAATTGTTATCTCAGTGCCTAATGGAAAAGAATTAGCAAAAAAAACTGATAACCCAAGACTTGGAATTGTTGGAGGAATATCAATTCTTGGTACCACTGGCATAGTAATTCCTTATTCTACAGCATCATTTGCAGCTTCTGTAAGACAAAATCTTGATGTTAGTCTGGCAATGGGAAATGATACTGTGGTTCTTACAACTGGTGGAAGAAGTGAAGATTTTTCAAAAAAAATCATAGATTTACCTGAACATAGTTTTGTTCAAATGGGTGATTTTGCAGGATACACAATTCAGCAATGTGCAAAAAAAAGAATCAAAAAAGCATACGTTGCGGGATTTATTGGTAAATTAGCTAAGATGGCTGCTGGAGTTAAGCAAACTCATGTTAAAGGTTCCAAAGTAGATACAAATTTTCTTTCTGAATTGGCAGAGAGTTGCAAAGCTAATGAAAACGTAATTAATCAAATTAAGATGGCTAATTCTGCAAGACATGTACAAGATATAATTAACGAGAACCAAGTTGATGGTTTCTTTGATCTAGTATGTTCTGAGGTCTATAAACAAATGAGAAAACATTCAGAAGAAAAGGTTCCAATTGAAGTCATCCTTTTTGATTTTGATGGGAGTGTATTAGGAAAACATCCTAGATTGTAAGGAATTTTATTTAAGAGATTTGAATTTTAGTAGTGGAAAAAGTAGCAGTAATTGCAATTACAAAAAATGGAATTAAGATTGGATTAACTTTAAAAGAATTTTTTCCATCTTGGCAAATTTATGCTCCTTCAAAATTTTCAGACGAAAATTCTAAAGTAAATTGGTATTCAGAAACTAGTGCTAACAAAATTGCAGAACTTTTTAAAACAAATGATGGTTTGGTTTGCTTGTTTTCACTTGGGGCAGTTATCAGATTAATATCACCACATATCAAAGATAAAAAAATAGATCCTGCAATTATAGTAATAGACGATAAGACAACCTTTGTAATCAGTGTACTATCTGGTCATTTAGGAGGTGCCAACAAGATTACGATAGAGATTGCAGAAAAATTGGATGCAACTCCAGTTATAACAACTGCAGCTGATGTCAATAAAACAATTCCAGTAGATCTTTTAGGAAATGAATTAGGTTGGAAGATTGATAATGACACTAATGTGACAAAGATTAGTGCCTTTATGGTAAATGAAGAAAAGATTGGAGTTTTTCAAGATATAGGTTCAGCAAAGTGGTGGGACAAAAACTTACCAAATAATGTGAAGATTTATTCTTCTATAGATGAGTTAAAAAATTCACAGTCAAAAGGATATCTCATTATTTCAGATAAGAAAATAGATAATCAAGAAATTTTACAAAAATCTGTAGTGTACAGACCTCCGTCTCTTGTTGTTGGAGTTGGTTTACACTCGGATACTAAAAAAGAAACGATTAGAGATGGTCTAAATTTTTGTCTTGAAAAATACAAACTTTCTCTAAAATCTGTAGCAAAATTTGTTTCAATTAAGAAAAAACAAGATGTTGAAGGTCTTATTGATTTAGCAAAACAAATGAAAGTTCCTATTGAATATTTTGAAAAAGAAGAATTGACATTAATTGAGACTCCCAATCCTTCAAAAACTGTTCAAGCGTTTGAAGGGACTGCAAGTGTTGCAGAAGCTGCCGCTCTAAAAAGTTCTAGAGGAAAATTAATTGTTGAAAAACAAAAATTTCCACCAGACCTTACTCTAGCAATTGCGAGGATCCAAAATTGAAAAGAGGATTATTATTGATAGATAGAGGTAGTAGAGAGAAAGAAGCCAAAGAAGAACTTGAAGTAATTTGTAAAAAAGTTAAGGAAAAAGGAAGCTATGTTTTTTCTGAATATTGTTTTTTGGAAGTTATACCTCCATATATTGAGGATGGGATGAAAAAGTGCCTCAACTATGAAATTGATACTCTTACCATTGTACCTTATTTTCTTTATCCAGGAAAAAAAATTAAAGCAGCTGTTAGTGATGCTATCAAATTTCAAGCAAAAACAGATGTAAAATTCAAAATTTCAAAACCAATGTCCATGCATAAAACAATGGTAGAATTAGCTGATAATAGAATTAAATCTGCTCTTAGAAAAAATAATATTTCAATTGAACCAAATAACGTTGATGTATTGATTATTGGTCATGGGAGTAAAGATCCAAACGCTCAACTAGCTATCAAATACGTAGTTGATGGTTTATCAGAAAAATATCGAAATGTAAGTCACTGTTTTTTGGAAATCGAAGAACCAAATATTCAACAGGGAGTTAAAAAATGTCAAAAAAACAATCCTCAGGTTTTAGTGGTAGTTTTTTATTTTTTGCATAAAGGTGCACATGTAAAACGGGATATTTACGTGGATCTTAATCCTGCTATCGAAAATTCAGATTTAAAAAATGTACTGATTACAGAACACATTGGAACAGACGATAAAATGATTGATTTGATAATTGAAAGAGCTAGAGAAGTTGAAAATGCAAACTGAGAAAGGTCAATCTATAGAAGATAAAAGTATGCAAATTATTGAAAGTGAGGTAGGAACTCATCAATATAATGAGCTAGAATGGCCCATTGTAAGACGAGTTATACATGCAACTGCTGATTTTGATTTTGCAAATAAAAATAAAATTATTTTCCACAAAAATGCAATAGAAAATGGAATTACAGCTCTAAAAAATGGATGTAACATCGTTGTTGATGTCAATGGTGTTATGGGAGGTTTTAACAAAGCAAATCTAAAAGAATTTTCAAATAATGTAATTTGTAACATTGGTCATCCAGATGTTGTTGAAGAAGCAAAAAAATTACAAAAAACTCGAGCTCAAACTTCAATGAGGATGGCTGCCTCAAAAGTTAATGATGGAATTTTGGTTATTGGCAACGCTCCAACGGCACTTCTAGAAGTAATTAGTATGATTGAAGAAAATGCAACAAAGCCTGCATTAGTTATTGGAGTACCAGTGGGGTTTGTTTCTGCATCAGAATCAAAGGAACAACTTAGAACTTTGGATATACCATTTATCACAAATTTAGGCAGGAAAGGTGGTAGTTCTTGTGCATCAGCTATTGTTAATGCTCTTTTCAAAATTTTACGAAAAAATTTAACGTCTTAAGTGTTTAGATGTATAATATTTAATGAATAAATCTTAAATTAAATAAATAAAAAAAATTAATTTAGTCTAAATTACTTGAAAGGGATTTAGCCTAAAATCTTGTGTTGCTCTGACGATGTTTTGGTAAACATTCTCTACAGTATACTGGTCGGCCTTCTTTTGGTTGAAAAGGTACCTCTGAATCTTTGCCACAGTCTGAGCAAGTGATTGGATACATTTTCCTATCTTGCGACATTATGGAAACCGTTTTTCATTCACATAATAATCTTTCAATAGAAAAGATAGTTTGAATACTAATCCTATGGGTAGATAATACAAAAAATCATTTTCTAGAAAATTTTACACAGTTTTGAACCAATCTTTTTGCATAAATCGATCTATTAAAATAAAGATGTCCATAAGATGCTAGAGTATTATTCAACAATAAACCGTCTTTATGGTTTTTTATTCCTTCACCAATCTCTAGTTTGTATGCAAAGCTTGAATCATTTGGTAGAGAATTAATTTCAGAGAAATGAAATTCATGTCCTCTTATTTCGTTTGAAATGGGAGCAATTAAACATCCGTTTATCACATTTCCTTTAGTATAGTTTAGTTTCATTTTTTTTGTCATCTTTGTCTCAGCATCAAATAGTCCAACCATTCTAAATTTTTTTTTTCCATAATTTATAGAGCGTGTTAAATACATTAGACCACCACATTCAGCATATATTGGAAAGTTTTCTTCTGCAAATTTTTTAATAGCTCTTCGCATTTTCTGATTTTTTTCTAAAGAACTTCCTAGAATTTCAGGAAATCCTCCTCCAATATACAATCCGTCACAAATTGGAATTTTGGAATCTGAGATAGGACTAAAAAATTTGATTCTAGCACCCTCTCTTTTTAATGCGTCAAGATTATCTTTGTAATAGAAGTTAAATGAATTATCTAATGAAATTGCAATAGTTGTTTTTGGTTTTTTTGTTACATCTTCTTTGAGTTTAGGGATTGATGATGTAGCTTTGGAAATTTCAATTATTTTTTGTATATTAAGAGAATCTGAGATTTTTCGAGCGATTTTTTGAATTTTCTGCTTCATTGAGGTTTGTTCAGATACAGGGATTAATCCTAAGTGTCGTGATTTCATAACAAGAGTAGGTTCATTGTGAATTAAACCTAAAATTGGAATGTTTAAGTTTGAAAGGGCTTGCTTACAAAGATCTTCATGTTTTTTACTACCTATTTTATTTAAAATAAGTCCAGAAATGTTAGAATTTTTATGAAATTTTTTGAAACCTAAAGCTATAGCTGCAATAGAACGAGCAGTTTTACTCGCATCTAATACTAGAATAACTGGTGCCTTAAGAATAGTTGCAACATGATGTGTGCTAGAAAAATTTGAATCTCCAGAAAATCCATCGTAATAACCCATAACACCTTCGATTATCGAAATATCACAAGAGGAATTATTAACAAAAGTTTTTAGCAATCCTTGCTTGCCCATTAACCAAATATCCAAATTTCTTGTATCCTTACCAGATACTTCGGTAAGATAGGTCGGATCTATGTAATCTGGTCCAACTTTGAATGGTTGAACAGAGTATCCTTGTTTTTTCATACCATAAATTATTCCAGCAGTGATTGACGTTTTACCTACATTACTAGAAGTACCTGAAAGAACTATTCTGGGAATTTTCACTGCATCATTTGACATGATTTTTATTTAAATGGATAGATTAGTTGAGAAATTTTTTGTTTTACTAATGTTTTTAGTTGGTAGGAAATTCAAGACAATGTGGATAAAGATGGATTGGTAATAGTTTATACCGGAAATGGCAAAGGCAAAACAACTGCCGCATTAGGTTTAGCATTAAGAGCAGTTGGGTATAATCATAAAATTTGCATGATTCAATTTATCAAAGGTTCATGGCATTATGGCGAAATAGATTCATCAAAAAGACTTGAACCAGAATTTGATTTAATAGCTGCCGGAAAAGGATTTGTGGGTATTTTAGATGATAAAAGTTCCCGTGAAGAACATGAAAAAATTGCTCACGAAGCAATTCACATAAGCAAAGAAAAAATTCTTTCAGGAAATTATAACATTGTAATTCTTGATGAAATTAATTATGCGATAAATCTAGGGTTGGTTAACGTTAAAGAAGTTCTTGAATTGATTAAATTAAAACCAGCTACACTTAACTTGGTTTTAACTGGAAATTATGCTAAAAAAGAAATTATTAATTCGGCTGATTTAGTTACTGAAATGAAGGAAATTAAACATCCCTTTAAATCAGGAATAAAAGCAAAAAAAGGGATTGATTTTTAATCAGCAACAATAAATTACACTTACAAAAAATTTTAACTATGACCACTGAAATGCAAGAACTTCCAGAGCCAGGAGAAATTGTTATTGCTACAATCACCAAAGTATCTGATCATGGTGCATACGTAACTCTTGATGAATACAACAACGTTCCAGGATTTTTACACATATCAGAAATAGCTCCTGGATGGGTAAGGACCATAGGACGATACGTAAAATCAGGAGAAAAAAAAGTACTTCTTGTAAAAAAAGTAAGATTTGATAGAAACGAAATTGATCTATCATTAAAACAGATTTCAAAAGATCAAAAAAAGAAAAAGTTACTAGAAGTTAAACGATATGAAAAAGGTAGGACGATCATCCAAAGTGTTAAGGAATCTGCAAAACTTTCTGACAAAGATACAGAAAAATTAGAAGAAGAACTATTTTCTAAATATGATTCAATTTATGATGCGTTTCTAGATGTAGCACGAAAAGGAATTAGTGTTTTAAATGATCTTAAACTTGCTAAGAAAACTATTTCTGCAATTGAGGAGGTTAGCTCGAAAATCAAATTACCATCTGTTCAAATTCGAGGAATTTTAGAAATTACTAGTAACAAACCTGACGGAGTGGACATTATTAGAAAAATTCTTCTTGATAGTGCAAAAAAAGATCAGGAAACTAATAGTGAAATAACTTACATTGGCGCTCCAAAATATAGAATAGGAGTTTCTGCACAGGATTTCAAATCTGCAGAAAAAACATTAAAACCAATTCTTACTAAAATACAAGATTCTATAGAAAAGCAAAAAGGTACCTTCAAATTTACTAGAGAAGATTCTAAAAAAACCAGAGTGGTATAAATTGCATTTTCAACTTCGAAAATGTTCTAACTGTCACAGATATACACTAAAGAATGAATGCCCATTATGTAAAGAAAAAACAAAAACTGCACATCCAGCAAAATTTTCACCTGATGATAAATACATGAGATATCGACTTGAAGGTAGATACAAGTGATTTATTTAAAAAAAATGAGTTTAATTCTCTAAGGAAGTGTAATTGTAACTTTTTCCATTGTTGCTTCTTGAGTAATAGTTGGTTGATCTTGAGAATTAGTTTCTAATGCAGAAATTTTTTCAACTACATCTTGACCTGAAATAACTTCGCCAAATATGGTATATTTACCATCAAGCCATGGTGCATCACCAAGTACTATATAGAATTGAGAACCTGCACTGTTTATATCCGCACTTCTGGCCATAGAAACCATATTCTTAACATGTTTTACGTTACTGATTTCGGCATCAATGGAATAACTAGGTCCTCCTTTACCCCATGTATCACGTGTTCCAGTAATTGTGTTAGGATCTCCACCTTGTATTACAAAACCAGGGATTATTCTATGGAATATTGTTCCATCATAAAATCCGGAACGTGCTAATTTTTTGAAATTTTCTACAGTGTTAGGTGCTAAATCTTCACGAAATTTTATCTGAATATCACCAAAGGTGGTAGTAATTACTGCTATTTCGGTTTCTGGAGACAAACTTGTTGGTTCTATGGTTTGTTTTTGACTTGGACTGTAATCTTTGTTAATTTCATAAATCAAGACACCGCTTATTGGACCAGGACTTTGCCTTTCAAAAGAAGGTGAAGAATATGCTAATTGTAAAGGACCATTACCATCTTGTGGGTATTTTACATCTTTAGTGTATACGCCAGCAAATCCTGGTTTGAAAGTCTCTGATTGTTCATTCGAAGCAAAATTAGCATAAACAACTAGAGAGAAAGGGAACATTTTTCCCAACATGGTATTTTCCCAGAAAAAGTTAGTACCACTTAGGCCATCGGGATGTAGATATCTTGATTCTGGTACCTCAGCTATTCTCATAAACCATTGTTTCTTGCTTTCATCTGCACCACCTTGCAAAATATAATAAGCTGGATCCTCACCAGGAGGAGTTAATTTTTGAGCAGCGATATATACCAATACATAATCAGCATCTAATTCACGAAGAATTTCCCACGATTGATCTGGGTCGCTTAGAAACATCGTTGCAATATTCTTAATTTTTTTAGAGTCAATAGTTGCATTGTCAGCCAAAGAGATTCTGTTTCCAACAGTTGTTATCCAATAACCATAATCCCACCATGAAGCAATAACTGCATCTTTAGGAGTGTTATTTTGTAACCATTCCATTGCTGCAGGCCAATCATCTGTTGCAATGTTAAAGGTAGTACCGCCATTAAGAATAGTAGGAGGAGCTTTAATTCCAGAAATCCAGCTTGCTGAGCCTGGAAGAGCTGCAGGAATAATAAGGAGACCCACTATTACCACGACATAGGAAATTTTAGTAATGGTTCTAGCTGAAGTAGTAAATTTTTTCCCTTCACGAATTTTACTTTTAAAAATTTCAGTTGTAATTACTGAAAGACCTAGAGAGGCCAAAATAATTACAGATATGGATGCAAAGACTTCTAATCTAATAAATGCGGAGCTAATGTAAACACCGATAAAACCAATAATTAATGCAAAAGCAATCATATCATTATCGATTCTTGAGGATGCGTCTTTAACCGAACTTTTGGCCCTGAAAATTAACCAAGTACCAACACCAGCAAAGATCATAAGAATTGAAAGGAAAAAGAATGATTGAGAAGTAGTTGTTGTTGCATGCTCTGCTACAGAATCAACTAAAGGACTAGTAGTAGTGAGAAACGGATTGATTGCGTTTTGGTAACGAAAGGACCCTGCATTGAGAGAACCAGTTGAGACAATTGCAATACTTGCGATAATTGTTCCTGCTAAGAATACAAGTCCATTACGGATTACTTTTTCCACTTTGCTAAATTTTTGAATTAGCATACA
>JAUXKJ010000100.1 GCA_030624325.1 Nitrososphaerota archaeon | reverse complement strand
TAGGTGGAAGTAGTTCTGCAATTGTATTTGGTCTTGTTAGAAATATCAAAATTTCTGAAGAAGTCAAATCAATGTTAAGTTTTGAATCTGCATTAACAGATATTTTAGCCATGATTACTGCATTCATATTATTTGAAGCAGTGTTAATAGGACATTTTGACTTGCAAACATTACAAGAAACACTTGGAAGAGCTATAGTTGTAGGTTTAGTTCTTGGGTTTGGAGTAGGAATTCCTTGGATGTATGTTTCAACAAAGCTTGGAAATGCTCAACACGCATACATGCTTACATTAGGAATCTTGTTTGTTTTATTTTTCTTAGCAAACTCATTTGGAGAATCTGGAGCTTTGACAGCATTGGTATTTGGTTTAATGCTTGGAAACAAAAAACAACTCTCACGAATACTTAGATTTAAGCTTCCAAAGATTGAGATAGATGATCCAACACATAATCAACTAACGTTTTTGGTTAGATCATTCTTCTTTGTGTTTGTTGGATTGATGGCAAGTTTTGGACAAATAGAATATGTTGTATTTGGAATTTTGATTACAATTGCTGTTTACGTTGGAAGAATATTTGTTGGTAAGATAACGCTAACAAAGAGATTCTCCAAATTGGATAGAGCGGTAACAAACTCAATGATTCCTAGAGGATTAGCTGCAGCTGTGCTTGCTACATATCCAATTACTATGGGTTTACCAAATGCAGAGGCATATCCACAAATCATATTCTTTATCATTTTATCATCAGTGATTATTACAACAATTGGATTAGGAAAATCAAAGAAGATTCCTCCACCACCCCCAGTAGAAGGTGGATTTGTCAAAAAACCACCTGAGGATTCTCAAAGAGAATAGATTTACAATTACATGAAAAATGAATTTAGATTATAGATCAAGTGACTCTTTGAGACCTTTGTATCTATTTCTGATAGTTACCTCAGTAACATTTGCAGCTTCTGCAATATCACGTTGGGTTTTGTCTTCGCCATTTCTAACACAAGACAGGTACAATGCTGCAGCTGCTAATCCCATTGGATCTTTTCCTGCAGAAACTTCATTTTCTTGTGCTTGTTTTAGTACTTTGGTTGCATATCTTTTTGTTTTTTCAGCAATTCCAATTCTGCTTGCAATTCTTGCAACACATTGAACTGAATCAGTAACTGGCATTTTCAAGTCAAGCTCTTTGACTAGTAATCTATAACATCTTGCAATATCTTTTCTTTTAATGTTACCAGCTTGTTCTACATCTTTTAGATTTCTTGGTGTTGAAGTATCACGACAAGCAGCATAAAGTGCTGCTGCCATCAAAGCTGAAATGGAACGTCCTCTGACAAGTCCTTTTTCAAGTGCTTTTCTGTAAAGGTAAGCTGCTTTTTCAATTACTGCATCAGAAATAGCTAGTTTGTCTTTTAGTCTATTTAATTCACTAAATGCTTGTCTAAAGTTTCTATCTACTGGTTCATGAACTTGACTTCTACTATCCCAAGTTCTGAGTCTTTCAATTGTACTTTTCATAGTTGCTGAAAGTGGTCTACCAGAAGCATCTTTGTTTACAGGATTAATGATTGTTGCAAGACCCATGTCGTGCATCGTCAATGATGTTGGTGCACCAGCCCGTGCTCTATCTCCATTTTTGTCTTGAGAAAAGGATCTCCATTCTGGACCAGATTCTTGTAATTTTTCAGTAATTACAAATCCACATTTGGAGCAGAACATCTCTCCGGATTCATTATCAGTAACTAATTTTCCCTGTGCACATCTTGGGCATACTTCATTTGTTTTACTTACCATTCACGATTCTAGAATTCTGCGTTGTTTGGTATTTATTAATCAACAACTTTTTTCTTTAAATTTAGAGTTAGATTTGAGCCCAATAGTACAGAATAATCATTATTGAGTAATTCAAGAAAAGAAGTAAGAATCTCCTTTTAGATGATCTACTTGCTATTAGAAGAAAATAAAACTCTAAGATTCTAGTTTTTCTTTAATTGTTTGAACATATTTTTTGTTGTATTCATTGAAAAGTTGAATTTTATTTTGAGCCAAAGCCATAGCACCTGGCCTACTATTGATATGTTTTTCAACAATTTTTTGTTCTTCTAAGAGTTTCATAAGATTCTCTTTTGGTTGTGATTCAAGTTCTGCAAGTAAAATTACAAGTTCTTTTTCAAGAGTATTCTTGGTGTCTGGAATTTCAGGTGGTTCAGCTCCAATAATTTCTTTGGTTGTGATTTTACCAAATATTTTTTTATTTAATTCTAGCAATAATAAAAAGTGAGATTAGTGTTATAAATTCAGTTTCATTTACAAAGAATTTTTTTAAAAACAAATAAGATGATCGTCATTTTTGAAAATCTGTTAATTAAATCATGCCTGAGAATTAAACACCTACTTATAAGAAATCAATATGAGCAATATTATGGCAATTCCAGTTGACGTTGAAGAATATATTGAAAAGCATATCAAGTTAATGATTTCCCAGACTGGAACATATTTGCCTTTTATCAAAGTTGCATTTCCTTACTCAAAAAATGTAGCTGATGGTGTTTACAATCTCATTATTGGTAGTGCACTGTCTGTATTTGTAAATCAATATGCAACAAGGATGATAAATCCAACCGTAGAAGATTTTACAGATTTTGGAAAGATTGCTCTTAAATATAGAGATCAGGTTGACAAGTTTTTTAAATAGTCAGCTCAATTCGCCTAGAAAATGAACAGTATCATTAGCTACAATAACAGTTCTATCCTTTGGAACGCGATATAGTTTTTTTGAACCATTTGAAGATTGAACGATAAGTTTTGAAAATGGATCTTTAAGTGATTTGTAAAGGATTCCTTTTTCACCTACTGATTGAGACCAGTGAGTTCCTTGTACAAAGGTAATTGTTTGAAACTTTACAACTTG
>JAUXKJ010000014.1 GCA_030624325.1 Nitrososphaerota archaeon | reverse complement strand
TTGATTATGGAAGAATGATTGGAAGAACACTTGCTTCAGTAACTGATTGTTTAGTAATTGGTGAAAGCATTCCAGGTGGAACTACAACTGCTTTAGCTGTAATGAAAGGATTTGACATAGATGCCAAAGTAAGCTCTAGCATGCCAGAAAATCCAGTTGAGCTCAAAAACCAAATCGTGGAGAGAGCTATTAGGAGGTCTAAATCAAATGATGCATATGATGTAATTGCTAATTTAGGTGATCCAATGATTCCAATTGTTGCAGGAATGCTAAGTTCTGCTTCACAAATCACAAATGTGATTTTAGCTGGTGGAACTCAAATGGGTGCAGTATTAGCTTTTGGACATGCAACAGGATTTAATGAAAAAAATATTGCTATTGGAACTACATCATACATAGTTGATGATAAAACTGCAAATTTTTTAGATGTCATAAAAAAAATTGCAGACATTCCAATATTGGTTGCTACACCTAAATTAGAAAACTCACAAATCAAAGGTTTAAAATCATTCTCTGAAGGATTTGTTAAAGAAGGTGCAGGGGCGGGTGGTTGTATGATTTCTGCAATGTTAAAAATTGGAATAAAATCTGAAGAATTACTTTCACTTATAGAAAAAGAGTATCAGAGAGTTCTTACTTCACAGTCACAGACTTAGCTAGGTTTCTAGGATAGTCCGGATCTGTATCTTTTTCTATTGCTGAATAATATGCCAACAACTGAATCGGAATTATCTCAATAATTGGAAAAATTGGTTCTTCAACTGAAGGAATTTCAATCCAAAAGTCATAAACATCACTATTCTTATCAGAAATTCCAATTATTTTTGCACCTCTTGCCTTTATTTCACTGGCACTTGTAATAGTATCATTGTAAGTTGAATCATTAGGATTGATTATGATGACGTAAACATTTGAATCCATCAGGGCTAATGGACCATGTTTTAATTCTCCTCCTGGTATGCCTTCGGCATGAATGTAAGTAAGCTCTTTTAGTTTTAAGGCGGCTTCTGAAGCGATGGGATAATGAATTCCTCTTCCCAAAATGTAAATGTCAGAAACATCTTTCAATTTTTTAGCTATTTTTTGAATCGATGAATGATCAGAAAGAATTTTTGAAATATCTTGAGAAACTTTGTTGAAATCTACTCCAATACATCCACCACACAAACTTTCAGTAATTTGATAAAGTATAGCTAGTTGAGATGTAAAACTTTTTGTTGCTGCTACTCCTATTTCTGGACCACAATTCATTCCCATTACTAGAGAGGATTCTTGGACAAGTGACGAGGTTAACATATTTACTATTGAGAGAATTTTAGCATTTGATTTTTTTGCAATATTTACGGCTTCTAGCACATCAGCACTTTCTCCACTTTGAGAAATAGCAATAAGAATTGAATTTGGTTCTATAGAATCAGGTAAGGTAATAAGTTCACTTGAAATTATTGTTTCTAGTTTTATTTTTGCATATTTTGACATCAAATACTTTGCTACCAAAGCTGCATTGTAGCTAGTACCACTACCAGTAATGTACAATGTTTTTGCATGTCTGATAAAGTCTGTTGCTTGCTCAATCGCTTCCGTTGTATTTTTTCCAGCGTTTTGTATAGTATCAGGTTGTTCTGAAATCTCTTTTAGTGTAAAATGTGCATAGTCCCCTTTGTATGCATCTGCAAATTCTTTTGAAACTTTAGTAATTTGGTGTTTTACTGGGGAACCTTCAAAATCATAAATTTGAATTCCTGAAGAATCTAATAAAACAAAGTTTCCATTATCAATGTAAATTGCATCATCAGTTTGTTCAATGAAACCAAGTACATCACTTGACAAAAAATATTCCTTTTTTCCAACTCCAATAATCATTGGTTCATGATATCGTGCAGCAGCCAAAACACCATTTTCAAACATTGCAACAAAAGCAAAATGTCCTTTTAACTTGGAAACTGTTTTTCTAATGGTTTCTTTAACATCAGAAGTTTGTTCAAAGTTTTGTTGGATTAAATTCGCAATAACTTCGCTATCTGTCTCACTTTTGAAGGTATAGCCATCTTCTTCTAATTTTTTTTTTAACTCTTGGAAATTTTCTATAATCCCGTTGTGAACTATTGCGATCTTTCCAGAATTACTCGGGTGGGGATGGGCATTAGAATCAGTTACTTTTCCATGGGTTGCCCATCTGGTATGGCCTATCCCTATTTTTCCCGGTAATTTATCGAGTTGGAAGGTTTTATTCACATCAGAAACTTTACCAATTCCTTTTTTGACCTCTATTTTGTTATCAAACTTGGTAGCTACACCTACACTATCATAACCCCTGTATTCCATCCGCTTCAATCCTTTTACAAGAATCGGCGCGGCAGAATTATCACCATAATAGCCAATTATTGAACACATGTCTTTTCTAATTCATAATATGAGATATCTACAGATAAGCTTAATCTTGTGATTGTTTTGTAGAAGAATTCTCAACCTCAGGACTAGGGGTTTTACTTTCAACCTTCTCTTGAGCCACAGTTCCCTCAACTTTTGGTTCTTCAGAAGGTTTTGATTCCTTATTCTCCTCTGCAGGTTTTGATTCTACTTCAGCTTTTGAAGGTGCTTCTGTAGGTTTTTCTTCCATCTCAGGAGCTTCCTTTGGAGTTTGTGCTAAGAGATTTTTCAAAGATGTACCTTCAGTAAAATGAATGTCTTTTTCTTCTGCAATCTGAACAGTATATGATGGAACATTAACAATTCTATCTCCAATCATTACGTGACCATGAACAACTGCTTGTCTTGCTTGGTATGGTGTTTTGAATTCTAACGTCTTATGTACAATTGTCTGCAATCTACGTGATAACAAATCAGTTACTTGAAGATTTAAAACGTCATCAAGGGTTGAACTTTCACCTACTAATCCTATTCTAGTTAATGAATTCATCAAAATAGGTTCCTCCCTTTTTCTTTTTTCTTCTCGGAGTGCAAGCAAAGAACGAGCTTGATGTCTAAATTTGGAGAGTTGTGTATGTGCTTTCCATAATTCTCGTTTGGTTTTCAAACCAAATGTACCCAGAGTTTTCAATTCTTCCATTTTAAGATCATAATTAAGTGGACGTTTTGGTTTTTTCCAAGCTCTTCTTGGATATTTAGGATCTCCCATTCATTTCACCTATTTTTTTGATTCTCCTTTTGCTCCTTTAGCTCCACCAGCTTTTTCTTTAGTCGGTGCAGCTCCTTTAGCTCCTCCAGCTTTTTCTTTAGTCGGTGCAGCTCCTTTAGCTCCTCCAGCTTTTTCTGTAGTTGGTGCAGCTCCTTTAGCTCCTCCAGCTTTTTCTGTAGTCGGTGCAGCTTCTGCTCCTTCAGCTGGTGCTTCAGCACCTTCAGCTGCTCCTTCTGCACCTGGTGCACCTGCAGGCAAAATTTTTCCACCTTTTTTCACACCAACTGCTCCACCTTTTCTACCAGTAGTGCGTGTTCTTTGGCCTCTTACTTTCAAACCAAACATATGTCGAATACCTCTCCAACTATTGACCGTTTTTTCTCTTTCAATATCATTTCTTACAGTAAGTGCAATATCAGATGTAATCAAATGCATATTCTTTCCAGTTTCAAGATCCTTTCTTCTATTCAAGAACCAATTTGGAAAATTTTCTGATGAAGAATTTTTAATTATATTCTCAATAGATTGTATCTCAGAATTAGATAGATTTCCAATATTGGTGTTAGAATCTATTTTTAGTGAATTTAGTATTGCATTTGCAAAATTAAACCCAATTCCGCTAATTTGAGTAAGGCCAACAATGGTCTTTTTCTCTCCTAGAATATCGTTTCCTACAATTCTTACAATATGTTCGAATTCCTTTTCACTCAAGCATCCAAAATTCGCAGAAACCCCGATAAAAACCATGCTAGAAATTAAATATTGAATTCCTTTTCTTAAGGACTTTTCACTAATTGTATAAATGGAAAGGAAACCAAGTTAACTCATGTCGGATGATTATGAGAACCTAGTTAAACAAAGTTATTCTTCTGCACCAAAATACACAGAATTAAAAGCAGGATTGCCAGAAGACTATGAAGAAATTAATACTTTGGGAGACCTTTTAGAAATCAATTACAAATTAGTAGGAGTAAAAGAACAACTAAGACAAAATTTAATTTCTTTAATTCATTCTGGTAATCCCAAGTATCCAAAAATAATAGGTTTTGATCAAGACGTTATACCCTCTTTAGATAGAGCAATTCTTTCTGGACATGATGTGTTTCTGATTGGACAGATTGGTCAGGCCAAAACAAAAATCGTAGAAACCATTGCTGAGAATCTTTTATCACCAATTCCAGTAATCAAAAACAGTATTACTAATGATTGTCCGATGGATTTACCATCAGATGATCTTATTTCAATTTTAAATGATAATGTTGAATTTATTTCTGGTCCCAAATTTTTTGTAAGTCCAGAAAGCATTGAAACAATTCAGGACCAAAAATTAGATACTCCAATTAATTGGGTTAAGGGAAAGGATAGATTCAAGTATGTTCTTGCCACTCCTGACATTTCTGTAAAGGATTTAGTTGGATATATTGATGCAATTAAAGTTGCAAAAAAAGGAATTGAAATGTACAAAATTGAGTCTTATTCTCCAGGTCAGCTCATGCAGGCAAAACATGGAATTTTTTGTATTGATGAACTACCGGTATTGGATCCAAGAAAACAAGTTGCGTTACTTTCTGTACTACAAGAAGGCAGATTTACAACGGGTTCCTACCCAGTAATTTTTGAACCAAAAACAGTTTTTTTTGCCACTGCTAATCCTGTTGACTATACTCATTCAGGAAAAGTAATTGAACCTCTCTATGATAGACTAAAAAGCCATATTCATACTCATTATCCAAATTCATTAGAAGATGAAATGTTGATAATTCTTCAAGAAGCAAAAATTTCCAATTCCTTGATTTTGGCTCCTTTATTGATGACACTATTAAGATACGTACAAAAAACAAGGAATAGTCAAGAAATCAATCAAGAAAGAGGAGTAAGCGTTAGGATGGGAATTCATGGCTTGGAAATACTTGTTGGAGAAGCAGAAAGAACAAGAGCAATTTCACACAAGTTTTTACCAGTACCACGAATTTCTGATTTGAATTGCCTTGAACAAGTATCAAAATTTGAACTTGTTGAAATGGATGATACTAAATCAAATCGGGAAAAATTGTTTATAGAATTAATTTCTGAATCAATTAAAGAAACATGTTTAGAGTATTTGAATGGTGTAACTTCTGAGGTTTTAGAATCTGTAAAAGATGAATTTAATGGAAAGACATTTGAGGTCTCTCAACAGATAGTCTGGAGTAACGGCAAAGTATCTTATAAGGAACAACTTACAAATTTCAAAAACCTCAAAACACTTGTAGAATCCAAATTAGAACAAATTAAAACTGAACAAAAGGACATTATTTCAAAGACTGACCATTATGATATAAATTCTAAATCATTAATTATTAATGAAGACAATGAAAATGAACTGCACGCAGCCTTGACAGAAATAATCCTTGAAGGATTATGTTGGGTTAATCCAAAAATCTTAGATAAAAAAGAAGTAGGTTATGTTGCAGCATAGCACAAGTAATTTTGTTTATTTTTTAAATAAAAACAAAGAAGATGGAAAAAAATCCAGAGATTCACGTCTCAAAGCAAAACTACAACAAATTTTAGAAACATTATCAAAACAAGCTATGAAAGAAAAAACCCCAGATTTAGAAGAACTTGAATCTGCCTTACAAAACGCTCTCAGTAAAGAACAAGATGAAAAGTCACATACAAGTTCGGAATTTGAAGAACAAACCTAGGAAGGGGGACAATCGATAACAAAATTCTTACGGGAAAAGGGTTATCTTCGAGACAATAAAAAATGGTTGACTCATAAGGGATTTTTTACTATTGGCAGGAAAATTCTTCAAGATGTTACGAAAGATCTTAGCTCTTCAGAGTTTGGAATGCATGAAACAAATTTTTCAGGAGAAGGAAATGTTATAATTGATACAACAAAAAAATTTGAAAAGGGAAATGATATAAAATTTCTTTGCGTACCTCAAACAATACTCAATACCATACAAAGAATTTCCAAATCAGACACAAAAATTGATTTTCCATTAAATTTACATCCAGAAGATCTGGAGGAATTTGAAACTCTTGAAGATGTAAGAGTTGCAGTTGTTTATTGCATTGATTTAAGCTCAACTATGAAATTCGCGTTGGGAAAAAATGGTAAAAGTAGAATTGAAGCTGCCAAGAAAGCCTTATGGAGTCTTTATTTACTTAATAAGAAATTTTTTCCAAATGACTCTCTTTCAATTGTTGGTTTTGCTTCAATGGCTTCTATAGTTGATCCTTTTGATATTCCATTTCTAAAAACATATGATGCTAATGAAAATTTTTTACATTATACAAATTACCAAGCTGCATTTAGACTTGCACGAAAAATTTTACAAAAAACTTCGGCTCAAAATAAAAGAATTGTAATGATTACTGATGGACAACCAAGCGCATGTTTTGTTGATAATGAATATCAAAAACAAGAAATTATCTCTGAAAAACCATATTCAAATTTCTATACTCCTCAAAAATCAGTTTTATCAAAAATAAAAGATGAAAGAAATCTAAAGTTGAATGTATCTGCTGGTAGTATGGTATACCTTTGTTATAGATTCAAGAAGGTTGATCCTAAGATTAATGAAAGAACTTTAGTTGAGGCAAAAAAATGTAAGCGTGATGGAATTGAGATTGACACAATTGTAGTGAGTGAAGAAAAAGAACTTCTGAAATATGCTCAAGATCTTGAGAAGGAACTACGAGGAAAAACCTTTCATATTAATCAAGAGAATATGGATAAAGTGTTAGTTACGGATTATCTATCAAAAACAAGAAAAGTTTTAAGTTCAAAACAAAGCTTGTATATTTAAATGAATTAAAATTATGATACAGAAAAAATTATTGAATGTTTGTTTGATCCTGTTACTTCAGAAATTTTAAGTGAATTAGAAAATGGAGAAAAGAATTCTAATTATTTAAAAGAAAAATTACTAATATCTGAAGAACAAATACACAATAAACTTTC
>JAUXKJ010000098.1 GCA_030624325.1 Nitrososphaerota archaeon | reverse complement strand
ATTTTTTGAAAATCAAGTTTTTACATGAAAGACATCGAATTAAAATTAAATAACATTAACATTTCTCCTGGATCTGAAATTAAAGGATTCATCAAGGTAAATTATTCTGGACGATTTGATGGTGTTGTAATTAATACTCAGATAATTGGCTCAAATGAATTGGTAGTGTACAAGTCTTTTAATGAAAATAAAATTTCCCAAAATGTATCTCGGTTATTCATAAGCAAAGATAACATGCCAGAAAACAAGGCTGAATTTACTGCATCAATTGAATTTGAACCAAAAGAACCCCACGAAGTAAAATTCAGAGTTTCAATTATTGAACAACATAAAGAAATAGAAAGCGATGTGGTTTTTGCAAAATTTTCTACTTAGAATCTTGATTCTGTGACAATTAATGTACCAGTCATCCAGGGATGCGGATTACAGTGGTATGGAATCTCAATGGACTTTGTAAATAGAAACTCGTATGTTTCTCCAGGGAGTACTACACCTATTGAACCAAATTCACCACTGTAAGAGTCTTCTACTTTATGGTCTGGAGTTACTGTATGGGCAACATCATCTGAATTGACCCAAATGACGTGGTTGTCAATACCAAGTTGGATGTTTACAAGTTTTGGAACAAAGTTATCCTGTTGATTAGGATCTGCAGACCCAGGAATCATATCTATGTTAGTGGTCTCTTCTGGTTCAAGTATTTCTTCAGCAACTGCAGGTTTTAGATTTTGTTCTGGCAAGTAAAACATTTGATAATATCCAATACCAATTGAAAGACCTACAATCACGGTAATTATTCCAATTCCATAAGCATTGCCTGAAATTGTCTGGCTCAACGTTTTGAAATTCTTTCTAAAAGTCTTATAAAGCTTGTTTAAATTTCAGAAAATTTCAACTAAGGTTTGTTTAGATCAGTAGTTCCAACGCTTGTTTCTTTTTTCATGTCTGGTCCCAAGGAATCTGTTTTGATTTGTGGTGGTGTTTCTTGTGGAGCTTTTGGTAGTTCCTTTTTGTCACCACCTGTAGATTCAGGAAGTGCTTTTGTTTCTGAAATTGTTGCGTCTTCAGATATTGCTTTAGGTTTTAGTTCAGGCAGAGCTGATAGTGGAGGAGGTGGGATCTCAGTTGCTTTACTCATTCCATATCTATACACATGGAATAAACCTGCAAACACAATTAGTATTAGTCCTGCAAAGAACAATGACAAGTTGTTCATTCCAGATAGGAATGCATTATACGCTGCAATGTTTAGAAATACCTGAAAACCAATAAGACCTACTAGCACCCAGTTAATCCATTTTTCTGAAAGATTGATTGGAGCTATCTTCTGCGGACCTTTTTCTTTAGCTAGTTTTGCTTTGCGTTCGGCATCTCTTGCAAGATGGATCATCATATATGTAAAGCCAAAGCTCATGGGAACCAAAAGTATCATAACGCTATAGAGGTAAACAGGATCAATTACTAGTCTTTCTACTAGTGGAATTGCCGTATCTGGTGAAATGTAAAATCCCCAATAGGAAGTGACCATAATTTGAGAAATTCCTGTAATTCCTATTGCAGTTATTAATGGTCTATCTTTCCAAGAGAATTTCTTGTACCGGTCAATGAATGGAATTAGTAGAATAGACAGAATGAATAATCCTGGCCATAAAACACCAGTCACAAATTTGTCATACTGTGTTCTTAAGAAAGCATAAAGTCCTGTAAGATACCATTCAGGAACTGTAATCCCAGGTGGAACAGTAGGTTCGAACTTGAAACCAAGGTCAACTGGAAATACACCTCCGGTAATTAGAATTGCTCCAGAAATTGCCATTACCATTGGTACATCAAATACTAGAAATCGTGGAAAGTGTACAGCCATTAGTCCTAGCATGACGACGGGTAAAATGAATACATGTTGAGCATAAAATCTCAGAACAAAGTCATGAAATCCCGAGCCAAACATTGCTTCACGAATAGTTGGCCCTGCAATCGGTATAGAGTTTGTTAACGACGCTGCAATGCTAATTGCTAGTTCTGCTCTCTCACTAAATATTACATCATAACCAGTAAAAGCTTCAAGAATTGTTACTGTTCCCAAGATTACTCCTGTAACCCATAAAATTTCATTTCGAATCTTGTATCTTCCACTAAAGAATTGATAATACATGTGCAAAATTGCCAAAAGAACCATTGCGTTAGAACCGTGATAATGTATGTTTCTAATGTGGAAACCAAAAGGAACGTCATTATTGATAAATTCTACACTATCCCACGCTCTACTAATAATTGGTTCATAATAGAACATGAGCAATGCGCCAGAGATTCCAAGAATTATGAAGGTGATGAACGTAAGCATTCCCAAAAAGCCAAAGGGACTAACAAATCTAGCAGGAAATGAAAACTTTATCGCAGTAAATATAGTTCGTTCTAAACCATCCCAAATCCAATAGATGAAGGCGACTAAGCCGGTTCTTCTACTTAACGAAGCGTCCATACCCAACTACACCATTATCATTGACTCCCCATTTAACTGGAGAAATGAACATAAATCCTTCAGAGTCAGCTTCCAAGTTCAATGTAGGAAGAGTGTTTGATGGAGGTGCTTGTAGTGAAGCCGGTCCTGCAAAAGCTGTTCCAGTTAATGGATCATACATACTACCATGGCAAGGGCATTCTCCTCTTTTGCGTCCTTCTTGGGGCCAATATTTCCACAAGCACCACAAGTGAAGACAAATCATACTGTACACTCTAAAAGCTGATACATCATTGGGAGTTCCACCAAGTTCTTCAGGTAATCTAATAAACTGCCATTTTCTAAAGGCCTCTTCATCAAGTACATCATCACCAGATTTTGGATAAGTTATAATTTCTGCATGGTTTTTTGGAAAAGTGTTAACATTAGCATGAGTTCCATCAGGAAGAATTACCTTTGCTCGGTCTGT
>JAUXKJ010000071.1 GCA_030624325.1 Nitrososphaerota archaeon | reverse complement strand
TCAAGTTATGATCTTTCACGAGGTACAGAGCTTGCAAACAACTGTGATACCATGATATTTCTTAAGGATGGTAGATATTTTGATCAAGTAATTGAGCTTTTACGTGAAGCAGGATTTTCAGAAAACTCTATCTTTGCTATTGGACAAGACCTTGATACTGACCAAGAGATTGTAAAAAAATTAACTTTAGGTCAAGTTACTGATGAAGTCTTTACTACAAAGTATTTTTCCATTATGGTGGTCAAGCGTGTCTAAAGTCTATTTTGTTGGTTGTGGTCCTGGTGATCCTGAATTAATTACAATAAAAGCAAAAAAACTAATTCAAAAAGCCGATGTTGTAGTGTATTCTGGTTCATTAATTCCACCTAAAATACTAAAATTTTCTAAAAAAGGAAAACTTCACAATGCAGCTAAACTAGTAAGAGAAGAGATTTTTGATTTATTAAAGAAAAACGCCAAAAAAAATAAAGTTGTAGTTAGACTGCATGATGGAGATCCTTCAATATATGGTGCGATTCGAGAACAAATTGATAATCTCAAAAAAGAAGGAATAGAGTCTGAAATTATTCCTGGCGTTACTTCATTTTTGGCATCATCAGCTGCATTAGGAACACAACTTACTCTTCCTGGAATTACTCAAACTATAATCATTACGAGGGCAGAAAAAAGAACCAAAGTTCCTAAAAGAGAAAAAATTTCAGAACTTGCAAAACACAAAGCTACTATGATTTTTTATCTTAGCGTTCAATTGATTTCTGACATTGTTAAAGAAGCAGTTGCAGGCGGATATACAAAATCAACTCCTGTAGCAGTAGTATATCGTGCTAGTTGGGATGATCAAAAAGTAATTACAGGAACTTTAAAGGATATTACAAAAAAAGTTTGGAATGAAAAAATTACTCGCACTGCAATCGTAATAATTGGTGATATTATCAAACCAAAAACATATGAATATTCTAGATTATATGATAAAAAATTCAGTCATGGATATAGAAAAGCAAAAACTAAGCTAAAACTAAAAAACTAACTTTATTTTTAATTCCTATCTTTTTGAGATATTTTTGAAATAGTTTAGGATTTGATGATGTAAAAATTTTCATAGAGTTTCGTGATGATTTTTTCAAATTCATTTTAGATATTTTTAATGCAATTTCATTAGCAGGATCAAGAAAGGTAACATCGGGAAATTCTTTTTTTAAAAATGAAAGTAAAAAAGGTAAATGTGTACTCGATAGTGTTGCAACATCAATGCTATTTTTCATAAATGTATTTTTTAGTAATTGTTTAATTTTCGTTTTGCAAAAATTTGGATTATCAATAAATTTTCCAGACTCTACTAAATCTACAAGAGGTGATGCATCAATTTTTGATACCATGATGCTTTTTGTTTTTAGATTTTTTTTTATGTAATTTGATAAATTATCACTTTTTACAACTGAATGTGTTGTAAGGATTGCAATACTTGATGTCTTTGAAATTTTTATGGCTTGTTTAATTGGTGGTAATACTTTCAGTATTGATGATTTATTGATGTTATCAAGTAATAATGATGGTGTGTTTGATGCAACAACAATTAGATCAGGATTAAATTGTTTTTTTAATAGATTGTTAGTTTTTGTAATTAATTTTTTGAGTTGTGATTTAGATTTTTTTCCATAAGGAAAATTTTTTTGGTCTGCAAAATATATGATGTCATTTTTTGTTTTTTTTTGAATTGCTTTAATGATGGATAACGAACCAAATCCAGAATCAAAAACAATTATCTTTGCCACTTTATGAAATCGTTTTATTCCTGAATTTACAGTTTGTTAGCTAAATTTAGCCTAAAGTCGATCTAAATATACACCTCAAATTAAGAGTGAAATCTTAAACTAGCGCCTATGACAAATTTCGATAAGACCTGGGCAAGACAAGAGACTCAAAGTGTTTCAGGCAAGATTCGTGACGCAGTAAAACCTCAAGGTGCTCTAAAACCTCGAATCCAGAACGCAGTTAACAAACTACAGGTACAAGTATCAAAAATGGATACAATGTTAACCAAGTTACGGGAGAGAGATCAACAAATATTCAAACGAATAGTTGCAGCAATGCAACAGCATGATACTTCTACGAGCAAGGTACTGTCAAACGAATTAGCTGAAATCAGAAAAGTTTCAAGAATGCTCGGTAATGCGAGAATGTCATTAGAACAAGTTCAACTACGATTGACTACTATTCATGACTTAGGTGATGCAATGGTTGCAATAGGACCAGCAATGTCAACCATGAAAGGTTTGAAGTCTTCATTAGGAAGATTCATGCCTGAAGCAGATACTGAATTGAACTCCATGACACAAACTCTCAATGGACTTATGTTGGACTCTTTGTCAGGAGATTCCTTCACAATGGAATCAGATGCATCAAGCGAAGAGACAGACAAGATCCTACAAGAGGCATCTGCAGTAGCAGAGCAACAAATTGGAGACAAATTCCCATCCGTGCCATCACTAGAAGGACTTTCGTCACAAACAACTCAATCTACAACAAGTTCTACTTACGAGTAGATTAGTTAAGACGAAAAGTTCACTCCCTTTGTTTTTATTTTTTTAAATTTTCTTTTTCTATAATTTTCTTGGCTTTTGCAAAAACTTTTTGCCATTGATTCCAGCTTAGACGACCAGTCTGCGTATTTTGTCTACTCGGATGATACGAGCTAATTATTACTAAATTATCATGATAAAGTAACTTTCCATGAGCAAATTTTGCACCTTTGATCTCCATTAATTTGCAACACGAGTCAAAGGCGATCTTTCCTAAACAAATTATTACTTTGATATTTTTTAGAATTTGAATTTCTTCTTGTAGATATAGAAAACAATTATCAAATTCTTCTTTGAGTGGTTTGTTTTGAGGTGGTGCACATCTTACTGCAGCAGTAATGTATGCGTTAATCAGACTAAATCCGTCATCTAACTTTTGACTAGTATTTTTTGATGCAAATCCATTTTCATAAAGAACTCTAGCAACCCAATCACCTGAGCTATCTCCAGTAAACATTCTTCCAGTTCTATTTCCCCCATGTGCAGCTGGAGCCAATCCAATTAGTAGTAAATTTGCATTAATATCTCCAAAACCAGGAAGAGGCTTTCCCCAATAGCGCTCATTATTGAACCTCTTTACCTTTTCTTTTGCTACATTTCTGATGTAAGATGATAATCTGGGGCATTTTTTGCATTTAATTATTTTTTTATTTAATTTTACTACTGATTTTTCTGCAGAAACTGACATTATTTTCTATTAAGACTTGATTCTAAATCTAAATTTATTTTATTATTTTCTTACGTGTAAGATAAATTACTAATAGCAACGAAGGGAGTAGTAAAAATACTGGCCAATCAAACTCTGGAATTGATTTGTCTGGTGAAATAATATCTCCCCATTTAGCTGGACTGGGAATTTTAAGAGGTTTTTGTGGATTAACATTAGGCCATG
>JAUXKJ010000095.1 GCA_030624325.1 Nitrososphaerota archaeon | reverse complement strand
TGTGGACATGATGAAGCAGTTTGGTGGATGTTTCAAACTAGAAGTGCTGATGAACCTACAACCAGATTTTATCGTTGTGCAAAATGTAAATACACTTGGCGAGATTACACATAACGTTTAACTTGAACGTAAAATCAACAAAATTGATTTGACTTTTGGAGCAAAAACAAGTGGTTCAGACGATCTAAAGGCAATAATCTCTGCAATATCAACACTTGTTGAAGAAGCTACTTTTGTTGCAACAGCAGAAGGAATTACTTTTAGAGGAATGGATCCATCACATGTTGCTCTTATTGATATTTCGTGGCCTAATTCTGCATTTGAAAAATATGAATGTGATAGCGATATAAAATTTGGAGTAAGAATAGATGAATTTTCAAAACTTATCAAAAGAGCAGACAAAAAAGACAGTATAGAGATTAGTATCTCTGAACAAAATATGTTACTTGTAACAGTTGGAAAAAATAAAAAATACAAAATGCGTTTAATTGAAAGTTCTGCAACTGACACTCCGTTGCCAAAAATTCCTTATGATTCAAAAATTACTTTGTCTTCATCAAAATTTGATAAGGTTCTTGGTGATGTACAAGTTGTATCTGACTATCTAACAATTCAGACATCTGATTCAAAAGCAGATTTTTCAGGTAAAGGTGACTCTGGTGAAGTTGTAATTGATCTTGACAAAGATGATGAAGACATTGAAGAAATTTTTTCAAAAGCAGATAGTACTGGTACTTACAGCCTTGAATATCTTAATCCAGTGATTAAAGCAGTAGGAAGTACTGCAGGCTTGGTTACATGTGAGTTTTCAAGCGCAAAACCTCTTAGAATTGAATTCAAAGTTGCAAATATTGGTAGAATTCACTTTTACTTGGCTCCACGCGTGGAAAGTTAAAGCATTTAAAGATTAACTAATTCAGGTATTTTGAAATGCAACTCGTTATAAAATATGGTGGAACATCAATTTCTAATGCAAAAGATATTCAAGCTATAGCTAAACACATTAACTCATTATCAAAGAAACATCAAATCCTAGTTGTTTGTTCTGCAATAAGTGGAACTACTGATGATCTTTTAGAAATATCTGAGTCTATAAAAAAAGAAAACAAATCAAAAGCTGAACAACTTGCATCAAAAATTATCAATAAACATAAACAATTAGCAAAACAAACAATCAAAAAATCTGATGTACAAAAAAAATTACTAACAAAATTAAATCAAGATTTTACTGAACTTCTTGCATTAATTGATGGAATGGTACTGCTGGGTGAAGTTACATCTAGATCAATGGATTATCTAATTTCATTTGGTGAAAGATTATCAATACAATTAGTTTCATCAGCAATTAATGATTCAGGTAAAAAATCAATTCCTCTTACTGGCAAAGAAGTAGGAATTGTAACTGATTCTAACTTTGGTGAATCCAAACCACTTATGGATACAACTAGACTAAGAGTATCAAAGATAGTAGGTGCTCTATTCTCAAAGAAAACAATACCTGTTGTAGGAGGATTTGCAGGTGCAGATCAACATGGACATGTAACTACGTTTGGTAGAGGGGGCTCTGATTATTCTGCAACAACTATTGGTTCTTGTATTAAAGCAGACGAGATTTGGTTGATGAGTGATGTAGATGGACTTATGACAGCAGATCCAAAAATTGTCAAAAATGCAAAATTACTCAAAGAAGTATCATACATAGAAGCAATTGAAATGGCTATGTTTGGTGCAAAGCAGATACATCCACGTACATTTGAGCCTCTACTAACAAAGAAAATCCCAATGAAGATTAGAAGTTCTTTCAATGTAAAAAATGAAGGAACTCTAGTAACTACATCTACTTCTTCATCTGTTAAAAATACTGTAAAATGTGTAAGTACTGTTCGAAATAATGGATTAATCGACATTCGAGGTGGTAGTATGGTTGGAACACCAGGAACTGCAGCTAAAATATTTGCAACATTGGCAAAAGCTGGAATCAATGTAATGATGATCTCCCAAAATCCTTCAGAATCAAGTATTACAATTGTGGTAAAGAATACAGATCTTGACAAAGCAGTCAGTGCATTAGAAATGGAACTATTAGGAAAAATTATCAAAAAATTAGAAGTTACTACGAATGTAGCTATTATTGCATTAATTGGTTCAGGTATGCGAGGAACTATTGGAGTTGCTTCAAAAGTTTTTGGTGCTATTGAGAAAAATAAAGTTAACGTATCAATGATTACTCAAGGTTCATCTGAGCTTAATCTTGCATTTGTTGTAAAAAATTCTGATGCAAATGCAGCAGTGCGAGCTCTACATAATGCATTTGCACTTGATAAAATTAATTGAGACAAAATCATTTAAGGGAATAAATCCAATCAATTTCATTGAACAAACTAATTGCTATTTTCATCATTGGAATTTTTACAGTTAGCATCATTTCTATTTCCTCAATATCTGATCAATTTGTTGATGCAGGTTCTAGAAAAAAAATTCACTTTACTCAAACCATCACATCTTCTCAAGATCCAGGACAAGGACATCAAAATCATCAACTAGCACTCATTCTATCACCAAACGAAGGAACTCTTTATGACGGTTCTATGACATTTACCTCAAGTACGCCTGTTCAGATAGTTGTTTTACACGAAATTAACTCTCAAGAGGCAAAAGGCCAACCTATCTGGACTGTTGATGGGAATACTGTTTATGGCTTATCTCTGATTGATTTACAGGAAAAATCAGGTTCTTTTGAGTTTACAGGAGCTGCACTTGCATTACACTCATCTAATTCAAAAGAATTCACTACAACTGTAAGCGTTGATGGTTGGATACGAGGACAACCTACTGAAGTAATAATGCAAAAAATTGAATTAGAAAAAGAAGATCCATCATTGTTACTTTCAAGAGCAAATGTTCCAGCTACAATTCCTATGCACAAAGGAATCTATGGAGGAAATCAAATTCTTTACATT
>JAUXKJ010000102.1 GCA_030624325.1 Nitrososphaerota archaeon | reverse complement strand
CATCGATATGTTTGGTTCAGTTGAAGAGAAATCATATGTTACAACTGGTAGCGGTTCACCAGTAGCTTATGGTTTACTTTAAGAGGAATATCAAGAAGATCTTACAGTTGAAGAAGCAAAAAAAATAGCTCTACGAGCTGTGAAAGCTGCAATAGTTAGAAATATTGGTACTGGCGATGGAATTAATATCGCAGTAATGGATAAAGATGGATTCCGTCTTTTGACCGATGAACAAAAGAAAGCAGTCATCGAACTTTAGTGATTTTATGCAAAGAAAACAACAACAAAAAGAATTACCTTCTAGCCAAAATATAATGGCCACCATACTGCAAAGTATTCCCAAAGAGGCAAATGTTACAAAAATAGAATACGAAGGACCACGAATTGCTCTTTACACAAAAACTCCTCGTTATCTAATGGAAAATAATGAAACAATATCAAATCTTGTAAATGTAATTAAAAAAAGAATTGTTGTAAGGACAGATGAATCAATTAGAAAACCTGAAGATGAAGCTAGACGAATTCTTGCAGAATGTGTTCCAAAAGAAGCAAATCTACAAGGAACTATTTTTGACACAGCCACTGGTGAAGTTTCAGTTGAAGCAAAAAGACCTTGGTTGTTACAAAGAGATGCAAAGGAATTCAATCATGCTGAAGTTACTGAGAAAACAGGATGGAAATTACGTATTAGAAAATCCACAACCATACCTTCACGTACAATTCAAACAATCAATGCAACGCTAAAACAATACTCTTCTGAACGGAGTAAACAACTCAAACAAGTAGGTGATGAAATTTTCAGACCTAGACTGTCTCAAAGAACCGAAGTTTCTCTTTATACTCTTGGTGGATTTGGCCAAGTTGGGAGATCCTCCTTGTTACTATCTACTCCTGAAAGTAAGATCTTAATTGATTGTGGAATTAATCCTGGTGCACGCTCGCCAATGGATGCATTTCCAAGACTAGATTCTCTAAATCTAACACTAGACGAACTTGATGCAATAGTAATTGGACATGCCCACCTGGATCATACTGGATTCTTACCAACATTGTGTAAATATGGTTACAAAGGGCCAATTTATTGTACAGAACCAACCCTTCCTATGATGAATTTAATTCAATTAGATGCAATCAAAGTAGCTACTGCACAAGGTAGAACTCCAATTTACTCAGAACGAGATGTTAAACAAGTCATGAGACAAGCAATAACTTTACCATATGGAACTGTAACTGATATTTCTCCTGACATAAAATTAGTTCTTGCAAATGCAGGTCACATTCTAGGTTCTGCCTTGTGTCATTTTCATATTGGAAATGGTAATCATAACTTTGTTTATTCAGGTGATATAAAATTTGGAAAAAGTATTTTGTTTGAAGCTGCTAGTTGGAATTTTCCAAGAGTAGAAACATTATTGATTGAAAGTACATATGGTCTTAAAGAAGATATTCAACCAAGTAGACAAGAGGTAGAATCTGCTTTCATTAATGCAATAAACAATACTTTGGCAGATGGAGGAAAAGTTTTGATACCTATTCCGGCAGTAGGTCGTGCTCAGGAAATCATGATGGTAATTGATCACTATATGAAATCAGGAGAAATGATTGAAGCACCAGTCTTTACAGAAGGAATGATTTCTGAGGCATCAGCTATTCATGAATCTTATCCAGAATATCTGGAAAGAGAACTTAAGAAAAAGATCTTAGAGACTGATGATAATCCATTTGATTCTGAATATTTCACTAATATTGAGCACGCAGATGCCAGAGAAGAACCAATGAGAGAAAATTCACCGTGCATTATCTTAGCAACATCAGGAATGTTAGAAGGTGGCCCTGTTTTAGAATACTTCAAAAATATTGCACCTGACAAAAAGAACAAAGTATTGTTTGTTTCTTACCAAGTTAATGGAACTATGGGAAGAAGAGTTCTTGATGGTTCTAAACAAGTATCCATGGTAGGAAGAGAGGGTAAAATTGAAGTTGTTACCATCAATAGTAGTGTTGAAAGACTAGATGGATTTAGTGGTCACAGTGATTACAATCAATTGATGTCATTTGTACAAAGACTAAGACCAAAACTTCGAAGAGTACTAGTTAATCACGGAGAACGTAAAAAATCAGAAAATCTTGCTATGAATATTAGACGAATGTATAGAGTACCTGCTCATTATCCTCAAATTCAAGAAGCAATAAAATTATTTTAGATCGTATTCTGGTTTCCAGATCTTTATACTAGATGGAGCAACAATAATTCTTTCTTCTCCTAATCTTGCAATATCTGCACCAGCAGTCTTTGCAATAGAATACAATTCTTCAACTACTTTACGAAGTTGTTCCACATCCTTTTGTGCTAGTGGTGTGACTCTTAGAATCAAAATCATACCTTTTTTGATATCTTCTTTGATAGAATGAACATCACTGATGTCTCTAATCGTTATAGCCTTCAGATATGTGGGAGTTTCTTGTTTTTGCATCCTTGCTAAAAATCCGATCTACTCCTTCAAAAACTCTTCCTTAGTATTAACTAATTTTTAAAAAATTTCACGCCTACATTCTAAATTTGATGTAAGATTTTTCTTCTGCACATTCTGAACTAACTTCATCAGTTGAATCTCTATTTTTAACAGAAACAATACTGTGTCCAGTTTTTGGTGCATCTGAATATCTTAGAGTTACAGCTGATGCAAATTCTACATGTAACTTTGCATTCTTACCACGTAAAATTGAAACTGGTCCTACGTAATCTTTAGCTTCAAGTAAAATATCTCCAGGTAATGCTATTGCTTTGATCATTTCATTTTCGTCTTTCTTTCTTCCAACAACAAATTTTGTTTGTTCATCTAATCT
>JAUXKJ010000037.1 GCA_030624325.1 Nitrososphaerota archaeon | reverse complement strand
GAATCCAAATTCGCCAAATAATTCAGTCCAAGCATAATGTTCTTCATAGGTTCCAGAAATTGCAGCGATAATTATTAGAATAGTGCAATAGAGAAGAAGACCAAAGGTAAACCAAGTAGCAGCATTAGGACCTAATTTTTTTCCTAAAATGTACGCGACTGGCGAGAGTAATAGAGGCAGGAAAACTGCCTGCAATAATGCATATTCCATTATCCCTTAAGGCTCCTAAAGTCTGCAATGTCGATGTTTTGGTACATCCTATAAGCTACTATTATCAAAGCAAGACCAACTGCAACTTCAGCTGCTGCTATGGCTATAGAAAATAGAGCTAAAGTTTGTCCAGCACTATTTGGAATGAATCTGGCAAATGCGACAAGATTGAGATTAGCAGCATTGATGATTATTTCAATAGCAAAAAGCATTCGAATAGCATTTCGTTTAACTGAAAGACCGTAAATTCCGATCCCTAATAATGCTATAGATACAATTACAAAATCAATTAGCTCGTTGCTCACCTTCAACATCCTCCCTTCTTGCTAAAACAAGTGCCCCAGTAACTGCGCTTGCTAAGATAAGTGCCATAGCAATCAATGCAGGCCAATAATACGTTACAAAGTCTTCACCAATCTCTCTAAAATCAACAGCAGGTTCGTCTGTTACAATTGTTTTCAGACCAGAATCTATAATGATTGAACCCAAACCTACCATCAATACTAACATCAAACCAATTCCAGCCCACTTTCTTTTTGGATCTTCAATTTTTTTGAAGATCAATTCTCGTTTAACTAACATTACAGTAAACAAAATTAGTACAGCAATGGAACCAACGTACACTGCAATTTGAAACAATGCTACAAACGGAGAATCTAATAGTAAGAAAAATCCTGCAATACCAGAAAGGGTAACCATTAAAGCAATCGAACCATAAATTAATGAACGCATTTCAAGTGCAGCTATTGCCGAACCAATTGTTATTACAGAAAGTGCTAGAAAAGCTGCATCAACCATGCGATGCACCCCGATCGTCTATCTTAATTTCCGCATCTTGTTGTACCTGGGGTTTTACTTGTAGTTGTGATGGAGTGTAAATTAGAGCCTCTTTACTAAATGAAGATAATTCATAATCATTTGTCATGTATAATGCGTAGAAAGGACATGCATCAACACAAAGTCCACAAAAAACACACTTGCCATAATCAATTTGTGGCATTATTGCTTTCTTATTATGTTTCCATTCTTCAGGTACCTTGACCATTGCAATTGCTTCTGCTACACCTTCACATGCAATAGCGCAAAGTTGACAGCCTGTACACTTGTCATGGAAAAGCATATGTCTGCCTTTGTAACCTGCAATTCCTACGCCAGTAGTAGGATCAAATTGGTAACCATCTCCTACAAACTTTAGTTTTTGTTCTGGATATCGTAAAGTAAATCGTTTAACTGCCAAGTGTTTAATGCCAGAGTTTAAAGCTCTAATAATTCCTGTAGCTGTACCCATTAGAAAATTCCACCTGGTCCCAATATTCCAGAATACAGCAAGCCCAAGGCAATAAAGATGTTAACGAATGACAAGACAATTAGTTTGTACCAACCAATGTTTAAAATAAGATCAATTCGTATTCTTGGAAATACTCCTCTAGGAATGAGCATGAAAAAGATCACTCCAACTGTTTTTAGAACGAACCAAATTACTCCATTTACTAAATCAGCATTAAGAGTTCTATCAATAAATCTTTCTGAACCAGGAAGATCAACTGAAATTGGACCTGCATCAATTCCTGTTAAAATTTCTGGTGGAGTTGAAGGAATTAAGAGAGGACCAGTCCAGCCTCCAAGGAAGAGGACTACAAATAATGCTGCAAATGCATAAAGTTTAAGATAAGAACCAAGTTGGACAAGACCATACATCATTCCTGAAAATTCTGTTAACCATCCAGCAACAATCTCACTTTCTGCTTCTGGTAGATCAAATGGAATTCTTTCTAGCTCTGCTAACATCGTAATAAAAAAGACAATAGCTCCAATTGGTAAAAATATTATCCATGGAAAGTTTTGTTGACTTTCAATTATTTCAGAGAGATTTAATGTACCAGTTAAAATTACAACTCCAAGTAAAGACAATATTAAGGGAATTTCAAATGAAACCATCTGGTATAGAGCTCTTATTCCACCAATGAATGGATATTTACTGTTTGCAGACCACGCAGACAAAATTGTAATAATTGGAAAGAAACCAATTACAGCAAATACTGCTAGTAAACCAAGATCAATATCTGCTACTACCCAACCTGGAGCCACAGGAATTAATGCAACAAATGCAGCTGCAGTTCCTATAAACAGAAGTGGAGCTGCCCAGAAAATTGGTTTATCAGCCTTTGCTGGAATAATAATTTCTTTGGAAACTAGTTTCAAACCATCCGCTATTAACTGAAAAATGCCTTCAATTTTTCCACAGTAAAATGGACCAACACGAAGCTGAAGCTTTGCAAGTAATTTTCTTTCTACAAAAATTGTAGCCCCAGCAATTAAAACCGCAAAACCAAACCCAGGAAATGCCGCTATTTTAAAGAACGGAGTATTCATGAAAGAATCTATCAAGGGAATCGAAAGTTCAGGATGGAATAACATGGTATATGCAAGGAAAGGAGTTAGAAGTTCTCCTTCTAAGACAGGAAGTTCAATGAAGAAAAAAACTATCATGATTGCAGGAAGCCCAATTAATGTTATAATAACTATAATCCAAAAAATATCGTCTGTTAAATGTTTGATAAAGTATCCTAATCTAAATTTCGGAGCTATAACAGACATTATCTATCTGCCTCCACAGGCCAGTAGTTAAGACCCCAATAAACTGCTGGCATGTTTCCAAGTTTTTCGCCTTTGAGCAAATATGGCATACAAATTAAATTTCTAAATGATCCAACACTCAATTTTAGTCGATAGGGTTCTGGTTTACTTCGTGAAACAATGTATACACCAAGTGCACCTCTTCCAGATTCAACTCTCTTGTAAACTTCTTCGTTTCCTCCTTTAGGATTTGGTTTGAGTTTAACTCTGACAGAACCTGACTTGGGCATTTTCTCTAAAGCTTGTTTGATAATATTACAACTTTCAAGCATGTCAAGCCATGGAATTTTGGATCTGTCATAAGAATCTCCTTTCTTTAAGACATTTGTGTGAACATCAAGCTCTTCATATGCATCGTAAGGTTCCTTTGTCCTTATATCAAAGTCAACACCACTTGCACGTAATACTGAACCAGTAGTTCCAAGTCTTATTGCATCTTGTCTTGAAAGAACTCCTGTATCCTTTGTTCTTGAAATTAGGATTGGATTATCATAGAAAATTGCTGCATATTCCTTTAGTCGTTTCTCAAGATAATTGACCTGTCTTATACAGACGTCTTCAAAGTTTGCTGGAAAATCATTTCGAATTCCACCTGGAACAAAATATGCGTGTGTTACCCTTGCACCAGTCAGTTTATCTAAAAGATCTATTGCTAATTCTCGATCTCCTGCGGGCCACATAAACATGGTAGAGTGTCCCAAAAAAATTCCATAGATTGCTAACCAGTATAGAATATAGCTAAATCGGTTTAATTCGGAAGCTATTACTCTTACATATTTTGCACGTTCAGGAACTTCAATTCCTAATAGTTCTTCTACAGCTAAACAGTACGGATAAAGAATGTTACATGAATCATGAATGACTGGTCTTTCAAGATGTGGGATGTTTGTGATGTAGTTTCTGTATTCAGCCATTTTTTCTTCTCCACGGTGTACATAGCCAGGATCTGGATCACAGGAGACAATTCTATCTCCATCAACTTTGATTATGAGTCTCATATGTCCTGAACCTGGATGCTGTGGCCCAACATTGAGAGTCATTATCTTGTCATCTTCTGTTTTTGATAATTGAACTCCTGGAGGTAATTGTACGGCCATTTTTATCTACCCTTAATTGCGAAATCTTTTCTCATTGGTGGAATATCTGCCCAATCTTCAGGCAATAACAATCTCCTATTATCTGGATGACCTTCAAAGTAAACGCCTAACATTTCAAAACATTCCCTCTCGTGAAATTCTACGCTGTAAAAAATATCTCTTAGGCTAGGAAGTCTGGTACTATCTTTTCCTGGATTTGGAGCATCTTCTCTGGGAGCCCTGGTTGCCAATGAAAGTATCTTCCTTTCCAGTTGTGGATCCGTATAAGAACCTAAATGATAAACAACTTCAATTTCTTTTTCGTCTGGATAATCTACGCCAGTTACGGATTCGGCGTGATCAAAGTTAAGCTCATCCCGAATATAGGTAGCTACCTCTTTGATGTTTTCTTTTTTTACTTTGATTCCAATTCTGTCTGGTTTAACAAAAGTAATTTCAGTATTTGAACTAAATTTTTCAGTTATTTTATTTGAAAGATTTTTTTCAAACTTTGGCAGTTCATCTTGTGGTTCTGCAGGAGTTATTTCTTTTTTAGCAACAGGTTTTGTTTCAGTATCATCACTTTTTTCAGAACTCATTAATTTCCTACCTAGCCTTTAAGTTCTTAATTTTCTCCTGAAGGAGCATACATCCTTGGATTAGAGTTTCAGGTCTAGGGGGACAGCCGGGAACATACACATCTACAGGTAAGATACCATCAATACCTGGAAGAACATTGTACGAATCAAAGTACAATCCTCCAGTTATTGCACATGCACCCATTGCAATGACGTATTTTGGTTCAGGCATTTGATCATATACTAAACGTAGTCTTGGAGCCATTTTTCGTGTAATGGTTCCTTGAACAACAACCAGATCACATTGTCGTAATGATCCGAATGCTTCAATGATACCAAATCTTTCTACGTCGTATCTTGGACCAGAGGCTGCGCCAAATTCAACGCTACAACAAGCAGTTTCTATGTGTACAGGCCATAGAGACCACAATCTACCCCAATTAATGGCGTATCCTAATGGTTTGTCTATTGCCTTAACTAGTATATCACCTAACTTTCCAACAAAGGCGTTAGCATTTTGAGGAGTAATTAGTTCTTTTAGCAATTTAGTCCCTAACCTCCATTAAGACAGAACTTGGATAAACAATTACCAAATATCTCGCCTCTTTGATTGGTAAAGAGCATATGCCATTGCTGCAAACATTATACCCAAAAAAGCAATAATTGGAAGAGTTGCTGTTTTCTCCAAATTTAATACTGTACTTCCCCACGCATACAAGAAAATTGCCATTACATCAAACACTACAAACATCAAAATGAACGCATAATATTGCATCATAAAATGAGTTCTTCCAGCACCT
>JAUXKJ010000104.1 GCA_030624325.1 Nitrososphaerota archaeon | reverse complement strand
TCTTCTTTTGGAGCTACTTTCTTTTTCTTTTCTTCTTTTACATCAGATTTCTTTTTCTTTTCTTCTTTTACATCAGATTTCTTTTTCTTTTCTTCTTTTGGAGCTACTTTCTTTTTCTTTTCTTCTTTTGGAGCTACTTTCTTTTTCTTTTTTTTATTCTCAGTAGTTTGTTCTTGTAGTTCTAATTTCAGTTTTTTAATTTTTTTTTCTAATTTTTTAGCTTCATTAACAATTTCTTTGTTAGAATCATTTGTTATGTTTTCTGCATTCAATGATGCCAGATTTTCTTTTTTTTGTGCCATTTAAATCTCTCAATAAGTACTATCTAATCTCCAATGAATAAAAAAGAATTCAATATATACTTCCCTTTTCCTATTTCACTCTAAACATTTCATTTGCAGCAACAGATCTTTGATAGCTTTTATCTTTCATTTCAATTAAAATTTCATATTGGCCTGAAATATTTACTGTTTCTGAAAATTCATCTTCTATAGGTAACAAAAGATTATTTTTGCCAAAACATTGTTCAAAATAACCACTTTGTGTAAAGACTTGTTTTGGGGAAGAATTCAAATCGTAAATTGTAATATAAAGATCTCCACAATCAAAAATTGGATCAAGAATCGAAACTTTGATTTCAATTGTATCAGATTTAGAATATTCTTTTAATAATCCGGATATTTTTATGGATTCGGTTTGAAAATCAGGTCCTTCTGGAAATTCGAAATTAAGCATGTTTAACTCTCTATTTGGCTCTTTTAGAACATCAGCAATTACATATGTTCCAAAAAATAATGAGATAACAACAGGAAAAATAAAAACAACAAGGGCTACGCTTCGCATGAATACTTCGTTATTAACAAATTTCGTTCCTTTATTTATTTAGTAATGACAAAATGGTTCAGTATAATTAGGTAGCAAAGTTAAAACAACTCATTCAGACTAGCGACTAGATGCGACTTAGAAAATTTAGGATACGTGCATTTCGCTGCATTCATGATTCTGGAGAGATCAAAGTAGGAGACTTGGCAGCATTCATTGGAAGAAATGAAAGTGGGAAGACAACAATTCTGGAAGCTCTAATGTTATTGAATAAAGAAGAAGAGGTTTCAGAGTTAGACTTGTGTGATGAAATGTCTGAAGAGTTAAAGTCAGAGATTAGACTTGCTGAAGGAGAATTTGAGTTATTAGCAAAGGAAACACAAATGATAAAAGAAAAGTTTCCAAATATTCCTGAAATAAAAAAATTAAGAATTTTTAGAACCAACAAAAATCCTAAAACCCAATATGATTTTGGAACAATTAACATTAGTGAAGAAGAAAATAAAGCTCTAAACTCATGGGAAAATTTTGCTGAAAATATTTTAAATTTTGTAGAAACTATCCCAAATCACATTCGAATTAGATTGGATACAAAATTTTTTGAAGGACCACCTCCACAAAATCGTGAGACGTTCCAAAGTGAAATGAGAGAATTTAGTAACAATATTCATGTTTTAGCAGCTGAAGAACATCAAGTTGTATCTGAATGGGAAAAGGTTTCTGAAAATTTCGAGTCAGCATTTGATAGACTGCTTGTTGGAACTACAGAAAGAACTACTTTAGAAAATTTTGTTGAAGATAATCTTCATCCTCGATTTGTTTATTTCTCAGACTATAAGAAAATTTATGGTAACATTAACTTAAATGAATATATCAAAGAATTCAAAGGACAAAAACCTGAACGAATAGAGTATGTTGAAGAGTTTGATAAAGCTGAAACTGTAAAAAACTTGTTTTATCTTGCAGAATTAGATATTAACAAACTAGACGAATGCAAAAATAGTCCCTCAAAATTAATTAAATTCCTAAACACCGCTAGTAACAGATTAACTGCAAGGTTAAATCCTGCTTGGAAAGGTGATCCTATTCATGTTGATTTGAGATTCAATCCTGGCAACATCATGAGTGTGGTTATTTCTGATATTCATAGAGATGGAACAGTTACTAACACTGGTCTACTAAATCGAAGAGCAGAAGGATTCAAGTGGACCTTTTCTTTTATCGTAAATTTTGCAGCAGAAACACAAAGAGCAGAGCTAAAAGAAGCGATTTTGTTGCTTGATGAGCCTGCAAGAAACCTACATCCTACCCAGCAAAGGGGAATCTCGGATTTATTAAAAAACCTAGCAGGTTCAAACCAAGTTCTATATGCTACTCACTCACCATTTATGATATTTGATTATACACCTGGAAATCTTTTAGTTGTTGAATTGGGTAAGAAAAAACACCTAAGCAAGATTTACTATGATTATTGGAATGCTGATGATGAAACTCTCACTCCAATACTATATGGACTTTCAAGAGGTTTAGTTGATTCAATTGTAGATAGAGAAATTGGTACAAATTCACGACCTGTAATTATTGTTGAAACAATGTCAGATTCAATGTATTTGAATTCATTTGATAAATTCCTTGAAGATCCTAATATCTCAATGAACCCCCTTAATGTAGTTGCTGCATTTAGTAAGAATTCGGTTCTACCACTTTCAATTTTTTACAGAAATCATGGATATAAAACCTTCATTCTCTTAGATAATGGAGAAGAATCAAAACAAATATCCACTCAATTATTGGCAAACGAATTTTCTAAGGTACAAACAATATTTTTTGAATTAGGAAGTAAAATGATCCCCTCAATTGAAGATTACATGGTACTTGAAGATTATCTTCATGCAGTAAATCAAACTTATGAAATTAAACTTAGAAAAGAAGGATTCACAAATCTTACCAAAGAAG
>JAUXKJ010000073.1 GCA_030624325.1 Nitrososphaerota archaeon | reverse complement strand
GATATTTGGTTCTGTTTTCGTACATCTTACTTCTTTGCCTGTTGTGGTTGTTTGACAAGTTTTCCCATTGTGGTTTTTACCATAATTTTTTTAATGTTCTTATCTCCGTTGGGTAATTTCTTTTCAACTGCATTAATCACTGCATGTGCATTTGCAAGTAAATCCGAGTCTTCCATACTCTCATCACCAATTTTACATGCAGCTGACAGGGAATTTTTAACTCGAATTCTAATTGATGTTCTAAAACGAGACAAGAATGAATCTATTGGAGCATTAAACGGTACAGGAGTAGGCATTTTTCCCCTTGGACCCAGAAGCTGACCTAATGACTTTCCTACAGCTGGCATTAATTTGGTATCGGATAAAAAGAAATCAAATTTGTTGATTAGCTTGCGAGACTCTCTTTTGTTTGCTCCAAGCGTGTTTAATTCATCTGCATCAATAACTCTGTCTGCTTTTGCGTTTTTTGCCTTTAGGCCCATGTCGCCAGAAGCCATCACACATACAGAAGCTGGAGAATCAGTTTTTGGAAGCTGAACCGTTTCGTTAAACGCAAATCCCTTTTTTACTTCAATGTCTTTGAAAACCATAATCAATTCTAGTGATTGTTTGAACTTTCGTTCCTTATCAGTAGATTTTGCATCCTTGAACATTTGCGTCAAATCGTTATCGGAAATCAATATCCAACTTTTCCCGAAACCCTACTTAAAATCGTTTATGGATCAGAAGCAGTTTGGATGCTGAATTTTGGAAATTTTTCTATTTTTAGTATTTTTATTTGTAAATAACAGAATTAAATCTTAAAAAACCTACATTTATTACCTCTGGAAAATTTTTTCGTATACGTTGCAGCGCTTTGACGAACTGGATATGAAATTATTATACGAATTAACCCAAGATGCAAACATCTCTGTTCCAACCCTGTCAAAAAAACTGGGAATTAACGCCTCAGTTCTGTATAGTAGAATTAAAAGGCTCGTAAAAAAGAAACTAATAAAAAAATTTACCATATTGATTGATGACTCTCTTTTAGGAATAGGTGTAAAGGCTACAGTTGGAATAAACAGGGATCCTAAACAAAAAGATATCATTTACAAATCATTGATGGATATTCCAGAAGTTACCACAATTTCCGAAGTCACTGGAAGGTTTGATATGATGATTAGAGTTTATGCAGAAAGTCTTGAAGCCTTGCATACCGTTGTCATAGAAAAGATTGGAAAGGTCGAAGGAATTCACAACACAGAAACTTTTGTTGAGTTACAAAAAACCGATAAAGATCCTGTTTACCTAACAAAGAAATAATTTACTTTAATTTTTCGTCCCATTTACCGTCGTTGATTTCTGCGGTAATTTCTTTGGGGGATTTTCCTTCAATTTTAATTCCTAGACAAAGACAGGTTCCAATAATCTCTTTTGAAACTGATTTTATTGAACTAGCATATGATTTTTCTAGTTTGGTTTTTGCAACTTTGACAACTGTATCCATCCCAATATCTCCAACCCAATCAGTTCCAGAAGTTCCTGAACCTTTTTGAAGACCAGCTTCCTTCAAAACCAATGCCGCAGCTGATGGGATTCCTATCTCTATTTCCCATTTTTTTGTATCAGGGAAAACAGAAACAGTTACTGGAACTTTCATTCCCTCAAAATCCTTCGTTTTTTCGTTAATTGCTTTAATTACCTCCATGATATTTACTCCCATGGGTCCTAATGCCGGACCTAAAGGTGGTCCTGCAGACGCGCTACCTCCTGTTACGAGTGAAGAGATTTTTTGTGCTTCGGCCATATCATTTCACTTTATTTTGAAAATTTATTCCTTGCTAAGTATTGATTAATTTTAAGTAATTTGCATCAACAGTTACTGGAAGTTGGTACGGCGCATCCAGTAAAATCACCGTTGCTTCCTCTTTTTCATGATCAACTCGTGTAATTGTAGCTTTCATACCTTTGAATGGACCTCCAATAATTTCAACAATTTTATCGACAGCAAGTTCACTAACAGTTGATTTTTTGATTAGATATCCCTCTATATCTTTGAATTCTAGTTCTCCTCTAAGTTGGCCTCGAATATGTCTGACTCCTTGAATCGCGTTAAAGGCTTGATTTACATCAACTGCCTCTAGTACAACATAACCCTTCAGATTATCAACCAACAAAACCGATTGGATATTGATGTTCTTTGATTACACTCTATTTTGAAGAAGATTTAGGACTACTTTTTCTTGACCTCCAGTTGTCCTTAATGCAAAAAGATGAGACTTCATCTCTTCTTTAGGTTCTTCAGTAGCTGGTTGTTCAGGTGCTTGCTGTTTCACTGCAGGTTGTTCAGGTGTTTGTTGTTGCACAGAAGGTATCTCAGCTGCAGGTTGTTCAGGTGCTTGTTGTTCAACAGCAGGTTGCTCCTCTGGTTCCTCCATACTAGCTTCTGCAATCTTTTTATCATTAATTACAATGGAAATTTCTGAAAGTTTCTTCTGGAGTTCTTCAGAAGGGTTCAAGTCGTATTCTTTCTTAGCCACATTTTGCAATTGTTCTAATGCTTCAGATGACATCTCTTCTAGAGATTGCTCTGATGTATCTTGTTCCACCGAAGAATTTTCTACTTTTGACTTATCCGTCTCTTGAGTCCCATCTTCCAATTTTATCTACTGTCCAAACGTTGCTACAGAAAATACGAACTGAATTATAAATCCAATCGTACCTATCGAAACTACTCCTAATAATACCAACCTAAGATGTTGCATATAGTCATCCTTATCGGATTTCTTCGCAAGCTTCATAGTATTTATCATATTTCGTATGGTAGTTTTCGGATTCATTGCCTGAAATTAATAAAGTGTCCTTATATCTTTTATCTAATGGAATTACTCGTTGCCTACAAAGATGACCCTGCAGGTCATAACATGGCAAAATTCATTTCTCAAGATATGGAAAAAGACGGAGAAATTTTTCGTGGAAAATTATTTGACCTCGTAATAATTCCAACACCTGCAATATCGGCCGATTGGCTTGAAGAAAAATATCATTATGATGGTTTTGTTTTCTTATCAAAACATGCTGCTGAGTCAGGCGTTTTAGCTCTTACCTGTCACAGTACAGGAAATTTTTCTAAAGCAAAGTTTGGCGGAAATGATAGACAGGTTGCTGTTCCTCATTCTCACCTTCACAAAAATTACATTCAGAAACTATGGGAATCAAGAAATAATTTTTCTGACTTTCAGATTACCATTGAAGCGACACACCATGGACCCACAGCACTTTCAAAGCCAGCATTATTTATTGAAATTGGAACTACAGAAAAACAATGGACTGATGTAGATCTATGTAATTCTGTAGCAAAAATAGTTGCAAATGTAGTCAATTCAGAACAAAAAACCTATCCTGTTGCCTTATGTTTCGGAGGTACTCACTATCCAGATAAATTTACTAAAGAAAATATCGAAGG
>JAUXKJ010000032.1 GCA_030624325.1 Nitrososphaerota archaeon | reverse complement strand
GCAAGACAATTGTTTGTCAGACCGTCTTCTGCAGAACTAGAAACGCATGACCCAGAATTCACTGTAATGTCATTAAATGACTTTGAAGCAATTCCAGAAGTTGATGGGACAAACTCTAATGTTTTCATCCTGATTAATTTATCCAAAAAATTGGTTTTAATTTGTGGCACAAGCTATGCTGGTGAAATCAAAAAATCAATCTTTTCTGTCATGAATTACATTCTTCCTGCTAGAGGCGTCTTTCCGATGCATTGCTCAGCAAATATAGGAAAAGATGGAGATACTTCGTTGTTTTTTGGTTTGTCTGGAACCGGGAAAACAAGTTTGTCTGCAGATCCAAACAGAATGCTAATTGGTGATGATGAACATGGCTGGTCAGACAAAGGAACCTTCAACTTTGAAGGAGGGTGTTATGCAAAATGTATCAACCTCAATGAAGAGGCAGAACCACAAATCTGGAATGCGATAAAATCTGGTGCAGTTTTGGAAAATGTTGTTATTGAGAAACAAACTTTGAAACCAGATTTTAATGATAGTAGATTAACTGAAAATACAAGAGCAGCATATCCACTAGAATACATTCCTGGAGCAGTAATTCCTAGTGTTGGCGAACATCCAAAAGTAGTTGTTTTTCTCACAGCCGATGCACGTGGGGTGTTGCCACCTGTTTCAAAATTAACAAAAGAAGGAGCAATGTTTCATTTTATGTCAGGCTACACAAGCAAACTAGCTGGAACCGAAAGGGGAATTAAAGAACCCAAGGCAGTTTTTTCTGAATGTTTTGCTGCACCATTTATGCCAAGACACGCTTCAGTGTATGCAAAAATGCTTGGTGAAAAAATAATTAAACACAATACTGTAGTGTATCTAATAAACACCGGCTGGTCTGGTGGTCCATATGGTGTGGGAGACAGAATAAAAATACAGTACAGTAGAGCAATGGTTACTGCAGCCTTGACAGGTGCTTTAGATATTGTAAAGTATACTCACAATGACTTGTTTAATTTGGATATTCCAACTGAATGTCCTAATGTTCCTTCAGAAATCTTAGATCCCAAAAACACATGGATTGATAAAGATTCATACGATCTTTCTGCAAGAAAGCTTGCTCAAATGTTTATTGACAACTTTGAAAAGTTCAAGAATGTTTCACAAGATATTAAGAATGCTGGACCAAAAATTTTCTGAATTCACTCTATGAACTTTTGATTTTAATTCCCACTAGTGCGATTATAACAATTATAAAAAATACAATAATTACTTGTCTTTCTGGAATGCTAATTAATTCAAAGAAGCTGAGATTTTTTGTTTTTGAGATAGTCCCTACTTGAAAAGTTTCATACAAATCAAATGTTGTTTCATTTGAACGGATTTTTGTTTCAATCCAATATTCGCCTGGTTCATTTACAGTTAGGGTAGCGTCTTTAGTTGGAGTAGCTGAGGTCGTATCAGTTTTTCCAGTATCTTTGTTTATAATAGAAATTTTGGCATAAGACCATTTTTCTGGAAAAGCTAGTTTAAAATTTAATTCTCCATGATTTTCTTGAATACCAATTTTGCCTTTGTTTACATGAATCAAAATTGGTATACTAAACATAACTCCATCATGTTCAATTAAAGCAACGTCTTCGAATTGACCTAATTTCTCATCATTCAATGATGCAGAAATACTCAATGTGTCGTTTTCTAACTGATGACCAAGTTCAATAAACTCATTTCCCAAAAAACTAACGTCAATGTTATCAAGTTTTTCATCAAGACTTTTGATTTGTAATTTTTCTGTTTCGGTTGGTTTTTCTGAGGATAGATTAAAAATCAAAAACGTTGGTTCTATAACGAGATTTGCACCAAATGCCTTTGTTACATTTATCCTCCCAGATCCTCCAATTTTAGCTGGAAACTTGTTTCCATATGCATCAAAAACTGGATCTGAAGTAGTTACAAGAATGGATTTTATTTCATGTGGTTTTAACTCCGAATCTTTTTGCAACAACAATGCTGCTGCACCTGTTACATGAGGTGCAGCAAAACTTGTACCGCTTGTAAAATTGTATTTTCCATCTGTCAGCGTAGTATTAACAAAGGCACCTGGTGCAACCATATCAGGTTTTATGTAAAATGGAGAAACAGGTCCTCTGGAGCTAAAAGGTGCAACAAAATCTGGATTGTAAAAAATATTTAAAGCTCCAACAGTTCTATTTTGAAGTAAATCTCTAATCTTCAATCCATCTTCATTTGACATCGATAGTGCGGGGATTTTGGGTTTGTAATTTGGACCAGCTAATTCATGTGTAAGCTCACCTAAAAACAAACCAGGTTTATTGTTGTAAACTATAATGGCTTTTGCTCCAGACTTTGCAGCATTTGCTTCTTTATCTGAAAAATAAACTATCTCATTTTCAACGTCACTGCCTCTCTCAACTAGTAGTATAGAGTTCTCAACATTGGCTCCCTCAAGATCTCTTTCTCTTCCAAATTTACCAAACATAATATCAGCAATGATTGGTTTATCCAAAGCATTTGTTCCAACCATTGGAATCATCTGAAATTGTATTTCTTCAATCTCAAATGTAGAAACAATACTTGAGCTAATGTTATTGTAAGATGCGCCAACTGTTATGACATTTGGATTTAAGGCGGGGCTTCCAATGGTGCCAAAGCTAGGACCATTATTTCCTGCTGCAGTTACGACTAAAATTCCTTGACTAATTGCTTTGTTAACAGCGTCATCAATTTTTTTGTTAGTCTTATTTACGCCCAAACTAATGTTGATAATATCTGCATCATCAATTATCGCCTGTTCGATTGCTTTAATTATCAAATCCGAGGAAACTGAATTTCCATCATCAGAAACTCGATAAGCTAAAATTTTTGATTCTGGAGCAATTCCTTTCAATGCACCATTAGCTGCAATAATTCCTGCTACTTCAGTTCCATGTCCATTAGTATCAAGTGGGGTCATATCATTATCCACAAAGTCATAACCTCCAACTACCTTCCCGTCAGAACCTAATCCAAAGAGATCTGGATGATTATAGTCTACCCCAGTATCAATGATAGCTATCTTTATTCCGCTTCCATCAAAACCAGAATTATTAGGATTCTCTATTCCAATGTATGGCCCACTTTTTTCTAACATAATATGAAATTCTGTTTTATCTTCAAAAAATTGCCAGCTTAGTATAGTAGCAAATACAATTATTCCAAAAAAAATTCCAATTTTCGTTTTCACAACTTTTCACCTATTTAGACTGTAAAAATACATTCCTTACTAAAGCAATAAATTATCTAAAGTAAGAAATTGCACATGGGAAAATACACACTTCCTAAATTACCTTATGGCTATGATGCATTAGAACCACATATTGATGCAAGAACGATGGAAATACATCACACAAAACACCATCAAACTTACACCGACAAACTAAATGCAGCATTAGAAAAGTGCAGCTCAGACATTCAAAACAAGGACATTTTAGAAATCCTAAGTAACATTGACCAGATACCCTCTGATCAGAAAGGTGCAATAAACTTTAACGGCGGTGGCTATGATAACCACAAACTCTTTTGGGATAACATGAAACCAAATGGAGGAGGGGAGCCAGGCGGTGCAGTGGCCGATGCCATTAACGCATCTTTTGGTAGTTTTTCTGACTTTAAAGAAAAATTCTCCTCAACAACTGCAGTCATTCAGGGTAGTGGTTGGGGTTGGTTAGTCTATAATCCCTCATCAAGCAAAGTAGAATACACTTCAATGCCGAATCAGACTAGTCCAAGAACAAAGGGTCTAGTACCGTTATTGGGTCTTGATGTATGGGAACATGCATACTATCTCAAATATCAAAACAAACGACCTGATTACATATCTGCTTGGTGGAATGTGGTCAACTGGGATGAAGTAGACAGTAGATTATCAAAAGCAAAGTAAAAATTCAATATTTTCTTTTTTTTCTTTTTACTATTTTTTTGTCATGAATGCATTTATAGCCATTACAAGCACTTTTGTTGTAATTGAGTGAAGAAAAGGCACAACAACTATTGTATCAAATGCAGATGTTAGAGACATATCTAGGGGATCTAATAAACAAGGAAAACAATCTTGTAAACATTATACGAGAAGCCGCATCTGCAATTGGATCAATTAAAGCTCTCAATGAAACAACTGAATCAGAAACACTGGTACCTATGGGTATAGGAGCATTTGTTAAAGCAAAAATTCAACCTAATCAAAAACTCATTTTAAATTTAGGTGCAGGAGCAGCTGTTGAAAAGGATAAAGATTCAGCAATAAACTATCTTGAATCCAGAATTAAAGAAATGGAAGTTGCGCTAAGAGAAACTAATGCAAGGAGACAAGAAATAACTGCTAGTTTGGAACAAGGAAAACAAGAAATGAATAACCTTGTACAAGCATCACGTATTGAAAAACAATAAGGGTCAACAAAATGTTTGAAAATTTACGTACTGCATTTTCAAGCGCAGCTAAAAGTTTCAGTGAAAAAGAATTAAAAGAAAAAGACATTGACGAAATTTTATTCCAATTAGAAATTTCATTATTAGAGTCAGACGTAGCCATTGAAGTAATTGATTCAATAAAATCCGATCTTAAAAAACAACTCATAGGAGTCAAAGTAGATAAAAACGAAATTGAAACTTTTATCAAAAATAGTTTGATTAAAAGCATTTCAAGTCTATTTGACTCTCTTCCAAAAATTGATATTTTATCAAAAATTACTGCTAAAAAAAATTCAAATGAACCTTACATTATATTATTTGTAGGTATTAATGGCACAGGAAAAACTACTACCTTGGCAAAATTTGCTTATTTATTACAAAAATCCAAGTTTTCTGTGGTTGTGGCTGCATCAGATACATTTCGAGCAGGTGCTATTGAACAGCTAAAAGAACATACTAATCGTCTAAAATTAAAACTCGTAGCTCAAAACTATGGCTCTGATCCTGCAGCTGTTGCAAGAGATGCAGAACTTTATGCAAAATCCCATAAAATTGATTGTGTACTAATTGATACTGCTGGTAGAATGCAAACAAGTAAAAATTTAATGGATCAAATTGAAAAAATTACCACTGTGGTAAAGCCTGACTTGAAAATTTTTGTTGGTGATTCATTGGCTGGAAATGATGCTGTTAATCAAGCCAGAGAGTTTCATAAATATACAAAGTTTGATTGTGCAATTTTAACAAAGAGTGATGCTGACGCTCGTGGAGGTGCGGCCTTGTCAATTGTGAAGGTAACTTCTACTCCAATACTCTATCTTGGAGTTGGACAAGAATACGAAGATCTAAAGGCTTTTGACAAAGAACTATTTCTACAAACTGTTTTTGATACATCTGAAGAAATGGAAATTACTGATACAGAAGAAAAAATTCAATCACAAGAACCAGCAATCAATGAAATGACACAACAAAGAGAGAAGACGAAACTTATACAACAGGCAGAAGATGTTGAACAGATTACAAAAGAACAAAAAACTGAATCAGAGGAAATCCCAGAACCAGAAATATCTACAAAAAACGGAG
>JAUXKJ010000077.1 GCA_030624325.1 Nitrososphaerota archaeon | reverse complement strand
TGAAGAGACCAGACCACCGAACTAAAAATATCCGACATGATCTAAAAAATTGCTTATCGAAAAATTTTGACTATTTTTACCCTGTACACTCAATTTAATCAATTTTGATTTGTTTTCCTTTCTTTTTACCAGATTCCTTTTCAATTTTTCGAAGTTCAGATTCGAGGAATTTTTTATACTTTGAAGTTTCCTCTTTTGTCATATTTGAGACATTGGAGCTTAAAACTGACCCCATACTAGCTATTCTTTCTATAACATCTATTGCTACAAATCTACCCACATTTCCTATTCGAAATAGGACATCTAGTTGTTTTTTTACAATATCGTTTATTGATTCCAAGTCATTTGAAGTTGCTTTACCTTTGCGAGTAATCTGATATTTTCCTGTTTTTGTTTCTTCAATAAGCCCTTCATCAAGTAATCTACCCAAAAGTGGATATATCAAACCAGGAGATGGTTTCCAAATCCCATCACTTTGTTTAACGGCTAAATCAATAATCTCTTTTCCAGTATGTGGTTTATTCTTTAGAACTTTAAGAATGAAATATCTAGAAAACCCCCTTGGGACTGAGCTACCCACCCTTTGAAACCAGTCCGAAATCATCACTAGTGATATCGCTAGCGATATATATTAATTCTTCTGTTTAATTTCTGGCGATCTTTTAGAATACATATTTAACCGGTTTTTAGAGGTTAGTTGTCTGAAAATGGTTAATTCTTTTGAATATGATTTACTTATTTTAGGATCTGGACTTGCGGGTTTAAGGGCTGCAATTGCCGCAGCCAAAAAAAACTCGAAGATAAAGATTGCAGTAATTTCTAAAGTACAGGTCATGCGTTCACATTCTGTTTCAGCAGAAGGAGGTACTGCTGCTGTTCTTTTTGAAGAAGAGGGAGATACAATTGAGTCACACATCTATGACACAATAAAGGGAAGTGATTTCCTAGCTGATCAGGATGTAGCCGAAAGATTATGTCGTGAAATTCCACAGGAAATTTACCAACTTGAACACTGGGGAATGCCATGGTCTAGAAGAAAGGATGGAAAAATCGGTCAGCGAATGTTTGGTGGTTATAGTTATGCCAGGGCTACTTATGCTTCAGATAAAGTGGGATTTTTTGAAATGCAAACTCTGTATGATACATGTCAAAAGTTTGACAACATTGAATTTCTCAATGAGTGGTATGGAACCGCAATAATTCATGATGGACAACGATTTTTGGGCATTACAGCAATTGAACTTTCCAGCGGTACATTTTACACAATTAAAGGAAAGGCCTTGATAATTGCCACTGGAGGTGCTGGTCGAATCTATAGTTATTCGACTTATGCACTTTCTTCTACCCCTGACGGTTTAGACATTGCTTACAGGGCAGGAATGGCACTCAAAGATATGGAATTTGTTCAGTTCCATCCAACTGGAATATTACCATCTGGAATTTTAATTACAGAAGGGGCAAGAGGTGAAGGAGGTTATCTTCTTAACAAAAATGGAGAACGCTTCATGAAAAGATATGCAGCTGGAAAAATGGAATTAGCACCACGAGATATAGTGTCAAGGGCTATGATGACTGAAATGAATGAAGGACGTGGATTTGATCATGAAACAGGAGTAAAATGTATGAAATTGGATTTGAGACATTTAGGAGATTCTCTAATCAAAGAAAAGTTAGGGGCAATTCGAGAAATTTCTCTGAAATTTTCTGGAATTGATCCTTCGCAAGAGCCTCTTGATGTGAGGCCTGTTTGCCATTATATGATGGGAGGAATCCATACAGATATCGATGGGGCCACTGAACTTCAGGGAGTCTGGGCTGCTGGGGAAGTTGCCTGTAATAGTGCCCACGGTTCGAATAGACTTGGGGCAAACTCTACTTCAGAATGCATTCTTTGGGGAAGAATTACCGGTGAGCTTGCAGTAAAATATATTGAAAAGGGTCAACCTTCTATTCCCTTTCCATATCATTTGGTAGAAAATGAAGAGAAGAGAATCTATGATGGAATTTTTCGAGGAAATGGAGAAGTGAATCCTTATGACGTAAGACAAGAATTGACAGATACATTAAACGACAGGGCATATGTTTATAGAAATGAATCTAAATTGGTAGAAGGAATAAAAAAATTACGGGAGTTAAAAGAAAAAACATGGAAACATGTGGATGATAAAGCTAAAGAATACAATACAAACTTTACAAATGTAATGGAGCTTGATTCCATGTTTAGGGTTGCTGAAGTTGTTTTGCTTGGTGCAATTCATAGAAAAGAATCTAGAGGTTCTCATGCAAGGACAGATTTTCCAAAAAGAGATGATGTAAATTTCTTACATCATACGCTAGCATATTATGATCCCAAAGAACCAATTATGAAAAAACATCCAGTAACAATTACTACCTACAAACCAGTGGAGAGAAAATACTAGAATGGAAAAACAAGACGAAAATAAAAGTGGAATCAAGGGGATGGCAAACCCCAGACGTTATGGTATAGAAAGAATCGCTTATTTGTTGATGAGACTTTCTGGACTTGGACTACTTGCATATTTTGTAGTCCATATTTATGAAACAAGCATGATCTTACGGGGAAGAGTAGGTTGGGACGAATTTTTAGAAATTACCCAAACTCCGGAAGGTCACATTATACTAGCCATAGTTATTGGAATGAGTGTTTTCCATACAGTTAACGGTATTAGAGTTATGTTAGGTCATGGAGGAGTCGGAGTAGGAAAACCAGCTAGACCAGATTACCCATATACTCCTCAATCACAAAATGCTCGCCATAAAATTTCAATTTATTCTGCTATAGTACTTGCAGCAATTGCCATGATGTATGGTCTTGCAGTCATGTTTGGTGAATAAAATGAGAGAAAGTATTATTATGAAAATTCATTATGGAACTGCTTTAGCTGCAGTAGCCTTGGTTGCTGTACATATTTTGTTCAGACTTACCCAAGGTTTTGCAGAGTCGTTACAATATGAGAGTGTTATTGCAAACTATGAATTCTTGCCATATGCTGGTATGTTGCTAATTATCCTAATTCTAATATCCATCCACGGATTTAACGGTCTACGAGTTATTCTTTTGGAGCTAAAGCAAGGACGCGGATACGAAAAAGCCGTTAATTACGGATGTATTGCAGCAATGGCTCTAGTGATTTTATATGGTTCTAGAACCATTTTCATGGTTAGTATGGGGATGAGCTAGATGGCGTCAGAAAATATTACTGTTCCACAAAAAACAAGTGCTCAAAGTAAAACCTTCACTCTGAGAGTCTCACGATTTAATCCAAATGATAATTCAGGAAAACGATTTGATGAATTCAAGGTTCCATATGAAAAATGGACAACAGTTCTAGATGCAATACTGCAT
>JAUXKJ010000092.1 GCA_030624325.1 Nitrososphaerota archaeon | reverse complement strand
GAGGAATTGGATCTCGAAGGTGGGGATTAATTGCTGTATTATTGAATTTTTAATTCTGGTTCCAGGAGGGAAAACCACCTTCCAATGTGATTGCATTGAATCCAGCTTTGCCAAGCTCGTCAGCTGCAATATTTCCCCTATAACCACTGCCACAATAAGTACAGATCTTTTTGTCTTTCAAATCTTCGATTCCGCCCTTCTTTGCCTTGCGAATTACAAGCCCAAGTGGCATGTGAGTAGAACCTTCAATTTTTCCTCCCTCTAGTTCGTCTGGTTCTCTTACATCGATGATAACAAATTCATCCTTTCTTGATTTCAAATCATTTGCTGATATTTTCTCTGCCATAATTTGAAAAACGTCGTTACCCTAGATAAATTTAATCAGGCTGTGATTAATTCGATTGGTTGTACTGAATGTTTTGAGATATCTTTGTGAATGAAGACATGGGATTCTTCTTTAAATGTCAAGTCACATCTGTAACATTTCCATGCTTTCATACAATTAGGAAAGTACAAAATTTGTATTTAACCTCCACGGAGGAATTGTTCTTTTCAGTTTTTTTTACAAATCCATTAAAAATCGCATTACAATCTTTTTTCCTTCTAAAATTTCCATTAAATGAAAAGTAGGCGCCTTTATCTCTACTTTGAAATGATGTTTCTTAAGATCTATGGGTTCTCCAAAAGCCTTTGCCGTAATTTCATAAATCTCATTTTTTTGTAGTTCAAGCTCAAACCTAGCAATGGCAAATCCTTTTGTTATAAGCTGATAATTAATCTCCTCAAGCCAATTAAACAAAAGATACCTAAGATCCTTTCCTGAAACATTTAGAGATTTTTGTTCTTTTTCATCAACAGTTTTTCTATCAAGTGTGGTATCTACTATTGATTCGCCTGCAACAGTAAAGGCTTCTTTAAGACTGTCTGCAGTTACCTCGATGAAAGCATCAGTTGCATGTTCTAATAATCTGTAACTCAATTGATTTTGTGAATGATTTCTGATATTAATAGGTAGAAAAAAGCTTGGCGAAAGTCTAAAATGCACAAGTGTTAGTTGTTCAGTAATTTGGATCTTCCACGTGGAATGAAAGACTTTGATGAGGATGAGATTTTCAAAATTGAATACATTCGACACAAATTTGCTTATACTGCCAAGCTTTTTGGATATCGCTTTATGGAACCTTCGCCTATTGAGCTTCTCTCAGTTTTAGAAACAAAAAGCGGTCCAACAATCAAAGATGACATTTACTCCTTCAAAGATAAACATGACCGAGAAGTAGCTCTTAGATTTGATTTTACGATGGGACTTACTAGATATGTGGTATCACAAAAATCACTAAAACTTCCAGCTAAAATAGCATCTTTTGGTGGAGTTTTCCGATATGACGAACCACAAAAAGGAAGATACAGATTCTTTCACCAATGGAATATTGAGATATTTGGAAAATCAAGCTTATCTTCTGACGCTGAATTAATTGAATTTACTTCAAGATTTTTTGAAAATTTGAATTTGCAAAATATTATCATCGACATCTCTCACAGAAAACTAGTAGAATCCTACGTTACCAATCTATTCCAATCAGAGGATCCAAAACTAGTAAGTGAAATTTTTCGAGCAATGGATAAAGTACAAAAAAAGAGAAAAGAAGACATCCTCAAGGAATATCAAGAAAAAGGAATTGATAAAGACAAACTAGAAAAGATTCTAGAATTTTCTGGAATCAAGGGAACTCCTGATGAAATCGAAAAAAAGGTAGATTCTTCTAAACTAGCAAGCTGGTCTGAGCTAAAGGAACTATACAATTCTCTAAAGAATAGAGATGTTCAAAACATCAGAATAAATTTTGGAATAGTTAGAGGTCTTGATTATTATTCAGATTTTGTCTTTGAAGCCTTTGATACTTCCTCGGATATGGGTGCTCTAGTTGGGGGTGGGAGATATGATAGTTTACCAAAAGCATTTGGAAGAGAAGACCTTGGAGCAACTGGTGTTGCGGGTGGTGTGGAAAGAATTATTTTCTCACTTGATAAACAAGGCAAAGTAATACTTGAGAGGAACACTGCAGTCTCTGTCTTGTTTGCAACTGAAGAGATGCAAAATCCAGCTGTTAAACTAACAGCACAACTTAGACAACAAGGAATACCAGCAAACATTGATCTTGCTGGAAAATCACTCAAAAAACAAATGGAGCAGGCTTCTAGCTCAAAATATGCAATTATAGTTGGACCAAAAGAATATGCCGAGGGGGAAATTGTTCTTAGGAACATGAATACGGGAAAAGAAAACACCATTCATATCAAAAATTTACTAGCAGATCCAGAATCGATTCTCAGTTAACAAAAGCTCGGGTCAGCATCATAATTTCAGGACCACTTGTGAAAGTGCCTACAACAATTGCATGGTTATTTGCCAAAATTCCTGAGGAAACATAAGGAACTCCACCGTTAATTGTAGCAGGTTCCAACTTAACACCTAAAACATTTGATATTGTCTTGATATCACTTTCATCAGTTTCTGGATGAATAATTCCTCCATGGTTATTCGCATTGATCATTACACCTACCTGATGATATCCCGCAACTTTTTTTTGAATTACCTCAACTCCTAATGCATCTGAAATCTTTTTTGCAGTTTCTTTTGGAAACACAGGTGACATTATACAACCCTTGTCATTAACACTAATCAAATTTCCCAAAGCATTTGCTTTAGTATCTAAAATTTCGATATTCAGATCAGTTGATTTTTTCAAATAATCAAACTCCCATTGTGTACAAGTACTTGGAACTAACATTCCATTATTGTTTACCACCATCAGTGCTCCAAGAAGTCTAGTGTTTGCCATTGATGTAAAGACATAATCAGTTTTTAGATAATTTGCTAGATTTTTTGCCTTTGTTTTTGCAAACCCGTTTGGAATAAAAACAAATTCATCATTTACAGTAGTATAAACTCCAATGTTTGGTCCTCTATACACGTTGTACTTGATTATATCCATAAATCAAACCAAGGATCAAAAAAG
>JAUXKJ010000011.1 GCA_030624325.1 Nitrososphaerota archaeon | reverse complement strand
AGTTGTAAATCTAAACCCTTGTTTCGTATTTGTTCGGTGAAAAATTGATGAAAATAGTTAGTTCATAAAATTATTCCAAGATTTTCAAATTACAAGTTGGGTTTTTCAAAAAAATGAACAAATCATGCAATATATTTATATTTAAAAATGCCGTATTAGTATGATTGAGTGCAGAAGCTTGGAAATGTTTTAGGTGTAACCTTACTTTCAAAGAAGAACCACATGCAAAGCTTCATGAAGAGTTATCAAACCATTCTGTGAAAACTGTAAAAATTAATGAGATTTAGAATTAAATTCGCACTAGTTTTTAATTTTCAACTTTAACAAACATTGTTTTAGAATTTTTTTAATATAGTGCAGGAGGTGGGATTTGAACCCACGAACCCCTAAAGGAAAGGATTTCCTATTGTCATAATCTTGAGTCCTTCTCGGTTGACCGGGCTTCGATACCCCTGCAACGTTTGCGAAACATTTGTGTTAAAAAAAGCTTTATAATTAGGCTACAAAGAGGGCATTTTATGGTTACAACCGAAGAAGCAAAAAACATGAGAAGCGACATAAACATTGAAGGAACTGTGGAAAGAAAAGGCGAACCAAGAACTGTGAACAAAAAAGCAGGCGGAACAATAGATGTATGTGATGCATTCTTAGTTGACGAAGCTGGAGAAATAAAATTAACACTCTGGGGAGATGACATTCCAAAGATAAACGATGGTTCAAAGGTCAAAATTACAAATGGCTATACTAACACCTTCAAGGGAGAGGTTTCTCTCACTAAAGGAAAATATGGTCAATTGGAAGTAATATCCTAGAAACGTCTAGTTTTTCTGTTTAGTTGATATAATCTTAGATTTTAATTCCGGAAAAGAAGAAATTTCTAATTTAATTTTTTCTTTAAACCGGGCTTTTCTTATTAGATTTTTTTTTTGATTTTATACTCTTTTTTCTTTGATTTTTTGATTTTTTCTTTTGTTTAGTTTTTTTTGTTTTAGTTTTTTTTGTTTTAGTTTTTTTTGTTTTAGTTTTTTTTGTTTTAGTTTTTTTTGTTTTAGTTTTTTTTGTTTTAGTTTTTTTCTTATGCTTTATTTTTGTTTTCATTGAGATTGTTCTTTTTACTCTAATTTTTTTAACTTTGAGTTTTTTCTTTTTTGATTGAATTTTCCTCTTTTTAGAAGAACGAGCTGCCGCTAATTTTCGACGTTTTGCTGCCAATTCTGAAAGTTTTTTGTTAATTTTTGCCAAATTTTGTTTTGCTATCTGTTCCTGTCTAGTTTTGCTTACGATTTTTTTTGCAAGACGCTGCGTAGTCTTTTTACTTTTCTTAATTAATTTTTGTAAATCAGGTTTTGAATGAGTTTGTTTTTGGATTTTTGATGAAATATAAGATTTAGATTTTTGAAATTCTTCAATTCCTAATGTGACCTTTTTTGCCATCTTGTTTCTATGTTTAATTTCTTCAATGAATTCATTCATTCTATCAGAAATTGATCTGAGTCTCGCCATAGATCTTTGTTTTTCTTCTTCCGAGTCTGCAAATTCAAGTTCTTGTTCTGTTTGCTCTTTAGCATCTTTTTCGCGTTTTAATCGTTCTTCAGCTGCTGCTATGAGTCTTTGAATGCTTTCTTGTTGAGCCAACTTTTGAGTTAAAACTCCAGAAACACCACCTAACTCTTCACGGGAAGAGTCTATTCTCCGTTGAAGGGAAGCCAGTCCAGATGTAGATTTTTTTGCTAGAGATTGTATTTTTTGAAATTCCCTTTCGTTTTGTCTTCTCAATTTGATAGCTTCAAGTTTTTGTTCTTGTAGTTTTGAAGCAGTTCGTAACAGTGAACCCATTACTAATTTTCAAAGGAATAAGTAGAATAAGTTGTACTTATAGTCATGATTTGACTTCTCGGTTAAGATTTTTAACATAAAAAATGGGTAGAAAATTTTTTCCCTCTCAAATTTGAAAAAAAATATTAGTTAATTTGCTTAAATTTAATGGTAAAATGGAATTTCATCCTTCTAAAATACCAATTTCAAAAACCTTTGTTGTAAAGGATGAAAAAGACGCATCAGAGGCATCCGAAGAGATGGTAAAGATGGGATTTTCTCATGAAAAAACCGGATACAAAGTATTAATGCCAAAAGAAAGTAAGGTTGCAAAAAGAATTGGATATATTGTAACCACCGGGGTTACTTACGGCTTGAGACAAACAAAACAAGAGCGTGACATTCGATATTGGACATATCATCATGATAGCGATCATTATGCAATTGTTTTAGTTAGTTCAAAAGTTTTAGAAGAATTAGATTTTTGATTCAGAAGTAATTTTATGCAGTTTGGTTTTTTTGGCTATTACACCTGCTAGTAGTGCACCCAAAATTGCTCCACCAATAACGTCCATTGGGAAATGTTGCAAAATGTAAACTCTACTAATTGATACCAAAATTGGATATAAAAATAACAGATAGCATCCTCTTGGAAATCGATAAGAAAGAGACAATCCAAGAATTATTCCAAAAATTGTTGCCCTTGCAGCATGGCCTGATGGATAAGAAGCGTTAGCTCCGCCCTCACAAAATAAGGCAAATGTGTCAGAGCTTATTTCAATAGGAAAAGGAGTTCCCGTAAATTCCAAGTTTGGTCTGTCTCTATCAACTCCACATTTGATATAACCCGTAAGAATTGTTGTAAATACCAGCAAAATCATTAGTGTAATTCCTATCCTTCTAGTCTTTCTTACAATAAGCAAAATTGCTCCAAAAATAAGCATGTAAATTACATCCCCCGTTTCTGTAATAGATTGCATTAAAAGATCAAGAAATTGATTTCCTAAAATCGATTGAAAATACTCAACAACTGATTCTTCAAACTCGGCAGTTATTCCTAAAAGAACCGAGATTGTGATAAAAATGAAAGCAAGTACTAGAATTACAAACGGCCGTGACCTTAAATCAAAAATCCATTTCTGCAATTAAGATATCCTCACTTGTAACATTTTTAATTTTTCTGAATCATTTAGGAATGTATAGAGGAAATACATGATTACTCTAACATTATTCATTACTGTATCTAAAAGGACAGTCTAGATTACAGAAAAAAATAGAATTCTGATCGACTCAAAGATTTTAACAGGGTAAAAAAAAAGTAATGGCGTGAAGCTGTTAACCATTGATGATTTTGAATTAAAAGGTAAAACAGTTTTTCTTCGTGTCGACATGAACTGTCCAATTAATCCTGATACCATGGAAATTACAGGTACAAAAAGAATCGAAGAAGCTACCGAATCAATTAACGCAATGAATGAAGCAAAAATAGTGGTTGCTTCTCATCAAGGCCGTGTAGGAAATAAGGACTATACAGGTATGGAAAAACATGCAGAAGTTCTTGAAAAATTATTGAATAAGAAAATAAAGTATGTGGAGGATGTAATAGGCACATCTGCTAAAAATGAAATTAAAAATTTGAAAGATGGAGAAATACTATTACTTGATAATCTAAGATTGTGTGCAGAAGAAAATTATGAATTTTCTGCAGAAGCCGCATCAAAAACCATCATGGTTCAACGACTTGCAAAGTTGTTTGACCTTTGCGTCCTAGATTCATTTCCCAGTGCTCACCGATCTCACCCATCAATAGTGGGATTTTCTCATGTTTTACCTGCATGTGCTGGAAAAATTGTAGAACGTGAAGTTAGAAAATTAGACGAAATAATGACTGTAGCCAAGGCTCCTCACGTCGTAGTTCTTGGAGGTTCAAAAGTTGCTGACCGAGTAGAGGCGATAAAACTACTAATTAACAAAGGAAGAGCAGATCATGTACTTCTTACTGGACTAATTGGCAATGTGTTTATGAGAGCACAAGGCAGGATTAAAGCATCACTTGGAATAAAACGTGAGGAAGAAATTGTCGCAAAGGCGCACTCACTCATAGGAGAATATCCAGATGTATTTTCAACACCTGTAGATGTTGCCATCGATAAAGATGGCTCTCGAGTAGAAATTGATGTTCGTGATTTGACTAAAGAAGATACTATCTATGATCTTGGCCCAAACACGGTAGAATATTATAAAAAATTGATTTCAGGAGCTGGAACCGTCTTCATTAGTGGCCCACCAGGTTATTTTGAAAAAGAACAGTTTAGCAAAGGTACAAAGGAAATTCTTGAAGGAGTGGCAAATTCTATGGCTACAACAATAGTAAGTGGCGGACATTTAACTTCAGCTTTGAAAAAATATGGATTAGTTGAAAAAATTAATCACATTAGTACAGCTGGTGGAGCTTTGGTTTTGTATTTAACTGGCGAGAAATTGCCAATGATCCAATCATTAGAAGATGCTGCAGCTAGATTTAGAGCTAAATAGATTTTTTGCATGCGGGATTAGGACAAATTCTTTCTTCTGATTTTCCCAAATAGATTTCATTCTTACAAGAAGTACATTGAATTTTTTCAATTTTATCGAATAATTTGAACCATATCGTAGTAAAGTTCTGAGCAATGTTTCTTACCAAACCACTATCACAGATTTCATTGAAGAATGGTTCCATCTCATCAATCGTCCACGATGAATCAACATCAGCTCTTTTTTTTACAAGATCAAAAATTTCATCGTTTGTAAAACGAAGTTCCGGATCATTGAATTTTTCAAAAATTATTTTTCGTACCTGAATCTGAATTGGTGTTGAAGGTGTAAACTCACCCATACTAGTAAAGACTAGCAGCCTCTTCTTTTAATTTATCTGCGTCTTCTGTTACCTTCAAATGCTTTGCCAAATATGAATAAAGAGCATATTTGAGTACTTTGAGGGAAAGCAAGGCACATTTTATCCTAACAGCTTGAAGGTGTTCAAGGCCCAACTCGCTAAGAATGTCATTTTTATTTATCTTTTTTACATCATCAATACCTTTTCCTTTGGTTAATTCTGTAAGTACTGAAGTACAAGCCATACAGATTGCACAGCCTTTTCCATGAAATTTTATATCAGAAATTTTATCTTCTTTGATTTTCAAATCAATGTCAATACTATCACCACAAAGTGGATTAGAATCATGGTATGTTACGTCTGGGTTTTCTAGTTTGCCAAAGTTTAACGGATTCCTAGAATAGTCTATGATCATTTCGTGATAGATGTCTGCATTGCTCATAATTTGAATATCCTAGATACTTTTTCTAATGAATTTACTAGTGCATCAACATCGGCTTTAGTATTGTAAATGTAAAAACTAGCACGTGATGTTGCTGCAACGTCTAATTTTTCCATTAATACTTGAGCACAGTGATGACCAGATCTAACTGCAATTCCTTCTTCATCAATAATTTGTGCTACATCATGCGGATGAATGTCTGCAAAATTAAATGAAATTACCCCACCACGTTTTGAAATGTCATTGGTACCGTAAATTTTTAGGCTATTAACTTTGGATAATTTTTCTAACGCATATTGTGTGATTTCAATTTCATGTTGTCTGATTTTATCCATTCCGATGTTAGATAGATAGTCAATTGCGGCTCCAAAACCAATTACATCTGCAATGTTAGGAGTACCTGCCTCAAACTTGTATGGTAAATCATTCCAAGTGGTTTCATACTTGTGCACCTCTCTAATCATATCACCTCCTCCATGAAATGGATCCATCTTTTCAAGTATGTCTTTTCGCACCCATAAAACACCAATTCCTGTTGGTCCCAACATTTTGTGAGCTGAAAAAGCAAAGAAATCACATCCTAATTTCTCAATGTCTACCTTCATGTGAGGTACAGCTTGTGCACCATCGATTAGGGTTTTCACACCAGCCTTTTTGCATTTTGAAATAATTGTGTCAGTGTCACTGATTGTACCAAGAACATTTGACACCATACTAAAGGTAACAAGTTTTACCTTTCCAGTTGAGAGATACTTGTCTAACTGGTCTAACAATAGTTCTCCATTATCATCAATTCCAATGTATTCAAGTTTGGCATCTTTTTCTTTTGCCAATATTTGCCAAGGTACAATGTTGCTATGGTGCTCGTATTCAGTAGTAACGATAATGTCACCTTTCTCTACGTTTTTTCGTCCCCAAGCATATGCTACCAGATTTATTGCTTCGGTGGTACCTCGAACAAAGATAATTTCTTCACGTTTTGATATGTTTAAAAATTGAGCAATTTTATCACGAGTTTTTTCGTAAGATTCAGTTGCTTCTTGAGCTATAGAGTAAACAGCTCTGTGAATATTTGCATTGTAATTATTATAGTAATGAGTAATTGCATCAATTACTTGTTTAGGTTTTTGAGTGGTTGAAGCATTGTCCAAATAAATCAAGGTTTTGTTGTTACCTACTTTGCGGTCTAAAATTTGAAAGTCTTTTCTTATATTTTCTAAAGACGCATCAGTACTCTGCATTTACTTAACCTCCACGTAAATTTCGTTTGAATCTATTTTAACGTTGTAAGTTTTGAGTGATTTTTCTGCAGGAGGATTAAGTGGGGCTCCATTTTCCAAATTAAAAACTGAAAGATGGAGTGGACAGCGTACTCCTTCTTTACTTAGAAAACCAGTTGAAAGATCAGCTTCTTCATGAGTGCAAATTCTATCTGTTGCATAAAGATTTCCACCTAAATTTGCTACAAGAATTTTTTTTTCTTGATGATCAAAACTAAATAATTGTCCTGCTTTAACTTCATTCTCATTACACGCCTTGACCCAATTTCCCAATTATTTCACCTGTACTTGTAGTGTTGTTCGATTTCGGCATTTTCATTGTATCTAGTTTCTTCTACTTCTACAATTGCCTTGAGTTGTTCATCATTATTGATTGCTAATTCACGTCCCTGCCATTTTGACTCGATGAGATAGGCAATCCATGCTCTAACTTGATAAGACATGTTTCTAGAAAGAGGTTCCAAAAATCCTTCTACAATGATTCGTTCAGCCTCCTTTCTATCAAGACAACGAGTTTGAAGATAGAAAATTTGTTCCTCATCAATTTGTGCAACAGAAGCAGAGTGAGTTGCTTTAACATCGTTTGTAAATATCTCAAGTCCTGGAATAGAATCAGATTTTGCACCTTCATCTAATAATATGGAGCGGCCAGAAAGAAATGAATTTGATTGGCTAGCATTTTCCTTTATTCGTATCATTCCTTTGAATAATGATTTTGATTTATTTTTGAGAATAGATTTTTCTATAACCCTTCCTTCAGTTGAGGGTTTTTCATGGTTTACATTAGAGGATATATCAAAAGATTGTTCGTTATTACCAAAAACTATCTCAGAATCATTAGCTGATGCACCTGTTCCATTAAGATAATAATCAATTCTATATCTTGATAACATTGCTCCAAACAATCCAAGATACCAGTTTGTTTTACTATCTTGAGCAAGTATCAATTTTCTAGTTGAAAAGTTAACAGAATTTTGATCCATTATTTGTAATGTGGTACCGTCTAATTGGCTGTTCTGTCCTACACTGACGTTTAACAATTCCAAGTAGGCTTGTTGCCCTTGTGCTTTAGGAGAATACAATTCTTGAACGATGCTAGCTTTACTACTTTGTTCAGTGACAATTACATTGCGAGAAATAATAGATGTTCCATCAAGGGGTAAAGCAGAAACAATATGAATTGGTTTTTCTAAAATTAAATTTCGAGGAACGTAGATAAATAATCCAGAGTTAAATGCAGCGTTGTTTAATGCTGTGTATTTGTCTTCTTTTGAGTTTGTTGATTCTAATGTTTTTTGAATAATATCTCCATAATTTTTTAGTGCATCATCAATTGATGAAATTACTAATCCCTTTTTTTGAAATTCTTCAGGTAAATTTATTTTGTGAATGTTAGAGCCAATTTGAATTATAGAGATTTCATTTTCAAGTTCTTGTAATCTATTCGTAAGAAAATCTGGAATGGATTTATCAGAATTTATTGCTAATGAAACCT
>JAUXKJ010000023.1 GCA_030624325.1 Nitrososphaerota archaeon | reverse complement strand
TTTTTTATGCTATGTGAGCTTAATTTTTTTGCTATTAGTGATTAAGCTAAAAGATCGAATAAACACAGCTTTAGGATTTTTGCAACCGATATCACATGATTCTTGGACGCTAATGCTATCAGTTTTATTATTTGCACTAAGAATTCCTTTCATTAATGGTATTAATGCAGATCTTCCCCCATATGCCATCTTATGATCAACAAACCAAAACATTTCAAGCGCACTAGAATCTAGAATACTTTCTCTTAATTTCTTACCTAATTCAGTATAATGACCTACTAGACGCAATCTACCTCTTGCCAAAAAATTAACTACTTTGGCAAATTTAACGCAAAGGTAACACTGATCATCATATATGACTAGAGGTACCATACTTTGCAAATCCATAATTAATTTAGGATTTGATCGGATTAAAATTTTCGGAAGTAGCTTTTTATTTCAAATCTAAAGGGAAGGAAGCTAGGTATGGGACTAAATTACTATCAAATCAAAAAAAACGTTCTCAAGGCTCGTAAGTTAGTCATTAAAGGTACAACTAAAGCAGGTTCAGGGCATCCAGGAGGAAGCTTTTCGATGGCTGAAATTTTAGGATGTATACTATTCAAATTCATGCGATATGATCCAAAAAATCCTCTCTGGGAAGACAGAGATAGATTGGTTTTATCAAAGGGTCATGCTTCTCCAGGATTGTTTTCAAATCTTGCAGTGGCTGGATATTTTGAACCATCAGAAATTGAAACTCTAAGAAAGTTTGGAAGTAGATTACAAGGTCATCCTGATCTAAAATGCCCTGGTGTAGAATTTTGTGGTGGTTCATTAGGAATTGGACTTTCATTTTCTATAGGTAATGCATTAGCAGCAAAAATTGATGGAAAGAATCATCACATCTATACAATTATCGGTGATGGAGAGTCAGACGAAGGACAAGTTTGGGAAGCGGCAATGACTGCTGCAAAATACAAAGTTGATAACATGACAGTTATAATGGATAGAAATTTTATACAACAAGACTCGTACACGGAAAAAGTTATGCCTTTAGATGAAGAACTTGTTGGAGATGATCTTTCTGAGATGTGGAAAGATGCTAGTAGATGGAAAATTGGCGATAAATGGAGAGCATTTGGCTGGAATGTTTTAGAAATTGATGGACATAGAATTGAACAGATTGATGATGCATTAACAAAAGCGTCTCAAGCAAAGGGCGTGCCTTCTATAATAATTGCTCGAACAATAAAAGGTAAAAGTGTCGAACATATGGAAGACAATCCACAATGGCATGGCAAAGCACCAAAACCAGAGATTGCACCAATAATTGATGTAGAACTTGATTCCCAATTTATGATTGCTCCTTCAATAATCGCAGGTGATATGTCCAATTTAGAAAACGAAGTGAAAAAATGTGTAGAAGGAAGAGCTGACTACATTCATCTTGATGTAATGGATGGAAATTTTGTTCCCAACAGAACTTTTGATCATAATAAAATTAGAGATCTCAGACCAATCACAGCAATTCCATTTGATGCACATTTGATGATAAACGAACCAGTAAAACATGTACGGGATTATGTTGATGCAGGCTGTGACATAATTACTGTTCATGCTGAAGTTTGTGATGAATCTAGTTTTGGAGAAATTCATGACATCTTAAAACAGAACCAAGTTGGTGTTGGCCTTGCAATTAATCCTGACACAGAATTACCTCAATGGTCAAACAAATTCGTCTCCGATTTAGATCAACTAATTGTAATGTCAGTTGTACCTGGTAAATCTGGACAAAAATTTATCGAAACAACACATGAAAAAACTCAAAATCTTGTAAAAATTCTTCACGAAAATAATTTTGGAGGATATATTGAGGCTGACGGTGGTGTTGGTCTTGATAATGTAGGCCAATGTTTTTTGGATGGTGCTAGAGCCTTTGTTGGAGGAAGTGCAATAATCGGACAAAAAGATGTAAGAGGTATCATTAGGGAATTTAGAAATACCATATTACGTTCTAGGAGAAAATTGTTAATTCAAAAAGCACATGAGTTTGGGGGAACTGAACTTGTTAAACAATGGATTGACTTGCATGTTGTGGGTAAAAAAAAGAATCAACTTATCCAAATTTCTCAGGAGCTAGGGTTCAATTGACAATGACTGAACAACTAACTGACATGCGCACAGAATATGGCAAGACTTTGATCGAAATAGGAAAAGAAAATCCTAATGTTGTTGTTTTAGGAGCAGATACTACTGATTCATTAAAGACAGCAGGCTTTGGAAAAAATTTCCCAGAACGGTTTTTTAATGTTGGAATTGCAGAAGCAAATCTTGTTTCAATAGCAGCTGGCCTTGCATATGCTGGAAAAGTTGCTTTTGCAAGTACCTATGCAATATTTCTTCCAGGCCGCTGTGTAGATCAAATACGGAACGCAATTGCATATCCAAGTCGTGGTGAAAATAAGGGACTTAATGTAAAGTTGGTAACTTCACATGGTGGATTATCAGTTGGTGCCGACGGAGGTTCTCATCAACAAATAGAAGACATTGCAATAATGCGAACAATACCCAACATGAAAGTTTTAATTCCAGCTGATGGCAACACTGTTTTAAAATTAACTTGGATAATGTCACAAAAATATGGTCCATTTTACATGCGAATGACTCGTTCTAAAACACCAGTAGTACATTCAGAGTCACAAGAATTTGAAATTGGTAAGGGAATTACATTAAGAGATGGTAATGATTGTACAATTGTTGCATGCGGAATTACTGTAAAGATGGCTTTAGATGCAGCTGACAAACTCAAACAAGAAGGAATTTCTTGTAAAGTAATTGATATGTTTTCAGTAAAACCAATCGATGTAGCTCTTTTAGAAAAATCTGCAAGAGAAACAGGTGGAATTGTTACCTGTGAAGAACACAACATCATGGGAGGATTTGGTTCAGCTGTATCTGAAGTAGTTTCTGAAAGGTATCCTGTACCTATCAAACGAATAGGTGTTAAAGATATGTTTGGTGAATCTGCAAGAGATAACGAAATTCCACTCTTGCTTGAAAAACACGGAATAACATCTATTAATATAGCAAATGCAGTAAAAGAAATCAGGAGTAAAAAATCATGAAAATATTCCTAGATACAGCAAATCTAGAATCCATTAAGATGTATAATGATATGGGGTTGCTTGACGGAATAACAACCAATCCCAGCCTATTGTCAAAAGAAGGTGGAGATCCTCAAAAAACAATGGAAGAAATTTGTAGAATTATCAAAGGAGACGTCAGTCTTGAAGTAATTAGTACAGAATATGCTGGAATGATTGATGATGCACATCGCTTGAGAAAATACGGTGACAATGTTGTTGTTAAATGTCCAATGACTGCTGATGGACTAAAGGCTTGTAAAGCACTATCTGCAGAAGGAATTCCAGTAAATGTAACATTAGTCTTTTCTCCAAATCAGGCGATTCTTGCTGCAAAGGCTGGTGCAAAATATGTGAGTCCATTTATTGGGAGGCTAGATGATGTTGGAAAAGATGGCATGCAGTTGATTGAAGAGATACAAGAAATCTTTGAAAATTATGAATTTGAAACTCAGATTCTAGTTGCAAGTATAAGACATCCAATACACGTTGTTGATGCAGCAAAAATTGGAGCAGATGTTGTAACGTTGCCCCCAGCAGTTTTGGGAAAAATGTTAAAACATCCACTAACAGATAAAGGCCTAAAGAATTTTCTAGCAGACTGGGAAAAACTCAAGACAGAAGATCCAAACATTCGGATCTAAGATTTAATTTACTTTTTCTAAATGAGAATCTTCACTCTCATAGTACAAAAGTGAAATAGGGCTTGATTCTGATTTTAAAAGATAGAGCCTCGTTCCATCTTCAGATTTTTTTAATTTTTTAATCTTGTAAATTGTGTTTGAATATTCTAGTTCAATTATTTTTACATGATCACCTTTCTTAATAGCAGATTGTTCAAGCGTTTTTTTGAATTTTCTTTTAACTCCACAGTCTAAACAAGCAATATTTTTTTCATTCATTACAACTCTGACACTTCCACATTCTACGCAGATCCTTACCTTTTTGTTAATGGATCTGTTCTTTTTCTTTAATCCTTTTTTTAGACTTGATTTTAGTCCCATGAAATGTTTAAAATTTTAATCGTGGATATAAAACCATTGGTTTTTAGTTTGTCCTAACAAGGTTTAATATGCATCAACTTTGGTGGTCTACTCTCAGCTTTTGTCGAATAAGTTTGCGTAGTATACAAATAATTTAGACACTGACTAAGAAAAAACTAAATTTCTATGTATAATTATGAGATTCATTTGCTGGTTTATAGGTCATAATAAAATTCTAGAGGCAAAACTTGAAAACGGTAATTCGACATTTTTTGATGTTTGTTCTCAATGCCACAAAAGTTGGTTTAATAAAGAGCTAAATGTTCTTCCTAAAACTACTAAAACAAAAATAGTTAAAGAACCTATGAAGATTTTAGTAAAACCGAACTTGCAAAAGATTCGTCAAAAACAACTTTTGATTCAAAAGGCAAAAGCTAATTTTTACGTACTTTGATAAATTAAAAAAATTCTACTCGTCGTATATCATCAGATTTTTTTCTTCTAAAAGTGCGTGCAAATTATGCACAGAACGATAGACATCTGCTTCCTTTTTTGCTCCAGTACAAACTAATTTTCCAGAGGCAAAAAGCAAGATTACCGTCTTAGGATCAAGCATTCTGTGAATTAAGCCTGGGAACTGTTCTGGCTCATACATACTTCTTGGCAAGCTTCTTGCAGCCTGTTCTAAGTGAATTTTTCCGCCAAGATTTATGGCAGCTACAATATTTTGAACCACGATTACTGCATCTTTTTTTATCTTAATGCCTCCTTTTCGAAGCTTTTGAACTACTGTTCTTACTGCCTTAACAGCCATCTCTTCTGATTTTGCGCCTGTACACACCATTTTTCCAGTTCTAAAAATCAGAGTTGCAGTCCTTGGTGTTTTTAAACGAAAAACCAAGCCTGGAAATTGGTCTGGGTGATATTCAGTGTCTGGAAACTTTTTTGTAACATCGTTGAGGTCGATTTTCTGGTCAACTGAGGCAGATGCTACTACATTTTCCACACTAACGATAGGTTTTGTCTGTGGCATTCGTGTCCCTTTAAAAACCCCCTTTATATATACTAAATAAGAATTTCGCCGAATTCAAATGAATTTTGAAAATTTTAGTGTCGTCCTATCCATTGGTATCTGTATTCTTCATCAATTAGATCAGTAATCATTTCCTTTGTTGTTACCTTTGATTTTTTCAACTTTACATCAAAGAATCCTAGCTGTCCTTTACAAGGAATTGGTATTCTGAACTGTTTCGCGTTTTTTAGCAAGAATCCATACTTTGCTTGAAATTTTTTTGATGCTAGATGTTTTTTTGAATCTAGTCTTATTTCTGATGTGGAATTGTATTTTTTTACGTCGTAGATTTCGGCTTTGCCGATAATTGCACCTGTGATTAGCTTTTCAGTGATTTTTAGTCGCTTACAGTCATCTCTTTTTATTTTTTGAGGTGCGTGAATTAGAAACTCTCCTCTAAAATTTGTATTCCAGCGTCTTAACTCAATTGTTTTTTTGCCTTTAACAATTAGATTTGTAAAAGGTTGAGATACTGAAAGGCATTTCATTAGTTGATTCTAACACTACACCTATTTGGACCCATCTCTAAATCAGGAATCATCATGGGATTAGCCGTAGAAAGGTAAGAAATTATACTGCCCTATTATTCGGTAGCTACTTTGATAAATTCACCAGGTGATTTGTTTTTTGCTTGGGGCAGCTCTGATATCCCACCACTCAAACTTTCAGTTACAATGCCTTTGCCCGCAAGAACTTTTACGGCCATCAACGAAGTATTTCCAGCCATACAAACCAGCAACGATTTGCCTTTAGAGCCTTGCAGAGCTTTACTTAGCTCTTCTGGAATTTGCTGTGTTGCTAATAGTTGGTTGACCGTTCTTGCCTTTGGCACAGAGATCTTCGCTTTATCAACGCCGAGAGATTTTGCAATTATCTCCAGGCCTTCTTCTTTAGGAGTATACTGGGCATGAATCCAGATTACTCTATCATAGTCGCCTACGTTTGATGCAGCTTCCTGCAGGGAGACCTGAGTACGCTTCTGCTTCTTTCCAATCTCTTCGAAATTCTTTTTGTACTTTTGTATTCCATCAGCAACTATTACGACAAACTTTCCACCGTCGCCAAAGTTTGCCATCTGTATCACAGCATAAAGTGCAAGAGCACTACTTTCTCCAATGTCGTGACCTTTGTCTACAAAAAACTTTAGAAGAAGTTTTGCCTGCTCAAAATCTACTTCATGTTGTCCTGCATATATCTCAGGTTCGTATAACGTCAAGCCATCTGCATTGGCTTTTGTCCTGATTCCTCCAACATCTTGATTAGCAGGTGGAAATACTACATGCAGCGACTTTTTTCCATATTTTTCAGACACGTATCTGCTCAAGCCACCAGAAGTGCCGCCGGTACCAAAGGTACAGACAATTCCAAAGTCAGCT
>JAUXKJ010000097.1 GCA_030624325.1 Nitrososphaerota archaeon | reverse complement strand
TAGTATGTTTTCCTAGATCTACTGTCATCTGAAAAGCACTACGATTTTTGGTATTTTGACTAATTTTTGTAACTTTACAAATTCCTTCAATGATACCAGTAAACATATCTTTATTTGAGATTAATTCTGTATAAAAAGTCTAATCTCATTGTTCTAAAATCTTTTACCTAGCATAAATCAAATAGAATCATCATGGTTTCAGGTACTAGATTAATGGAAAAAATCCTCTTTGGTGTTGCTAAACAGTGGATAGCTGGTGATTCTATAAATGACGCATTAGATTCTGCTTTTATTGCTTACAAAAATGGAAGACATGCAATTATTAATAAATTAGGAGAATACCATACTTCAAAAACTCAAATAAACAAAACAGTTAAAGAATATCAAAAAATTATGTCGGCTCTTAGAAAAAAGAAAATTCGTGGTGCAATATCAGTAAAACCTACACAAATAGGTCTTTCAATTAGTAAAACAGAGTGTTTAAAAAATTTCCAAACTATAATTAAAGCTGCTATTCAATCACATATTTTTGTGTGGGTTGATATGGAATCATCCGAACACACTGATGAAATAATAGAAATCTATTATGATTTATTTGCAAGATATGAAAGGTTAGGAATTGCAATTCAGGCCAATCTAAAAAGAACAAGAAATGATCTTATGGATTTACTAGAACATGGGGCAAAAATCCGTCTTGTAAAGGGAGCATATAAGGAAAATAGTAGAATTGCATTCAAAACTAAAGAAAAAGTAGATGAAAATTACAAAAATCTAATGAAGCTACTTTTCAAAAAAGGAAATGAATTTGGAATAGCAACTCACGATTCTAAAATGATTGATTTGGCGATTAGACTTTCGAAAAAAAATCATAGAAAATTTGAATTTCAAATGCTAAAAGGTATCAGAGATAAATTAAAACCTGAACTTGTAAAAAAACAGTTTGTAGTTTCAGATTACATACCATATGGAACAAATTGGCTTGCATATTCAATACGTCGAGTAAAAGAAAGAAAACGAAATATTTTGTTACTTGGACATTCATTAATTCAAGGACAGCGAGTTTGAGTTTGTCCTCTCATAAATTGTTGTAAGTAGTTCACTCCTCCTGCCCCTTTTCCGGATGAACCAGAGTTTTTCCATCCAACAAAAGGTTGACTTCTAACTAAAGCTGCAGTTGTTGCACCAGCAGCTCTATTTGCATAAACTGTTCCTGCTTGAATTTTATCAAAAAATTGTTCAAGTTGTTCTTTGTTTTCTGTAAATATTCCTGCAGTAAGTCCATATTCTGTATCATTTGCAAGCTGAATAGCTTCCTCAAAATTATCGTATTCATCAACACAAAGAATTGGAACAAACAATTCTTCTTTCATTAATTTATTATTTCTTGGGAGTTTTGTAATAATTGTTGGTTCTACATAGTAACCGTTTTTGTTATCAATACTTTCTAAAACATTTCCACCTTGGATAATTTTTCCATCCTTTTTTCCAAGTTCTACAGCATCTTTAAATTTTTTTTGAGCAGATTCATTAATTACTGGACCTAAGAATGTATTTTTTTCCCAAGGTAAACCAATCTTTAATGAATTTGTTTTTTCAACAAGTTTTTTCATAAATGGTTCTGAAATATTTTTTTGAATATACACTCGAGAACATGCACTACATTTTTGTCCTCCATACCCAAATGCTGCACGAACTACTCCTTCTACAGCCTTTTCAAGATCAGCTGATTCAGTAATAATTACAGGGTTTTTTCCTCCTGTTTCAGAGATAAATGGTTTCACAGTTTTTTCAGTAAATTTTTGGTATCCTTTCATGCCTACCTCACGAGAACCAGTAAATGCAATTCCATCAACATTAGAGCTTTCAATGAGTGTTTTTCCAACAACAGAACCTGGTCCTGTCAAAAAGTTAATGGCTCCATTAGGGAGCTTTCTGTAGAGTTCTTTTACAAATTTGAATGAAGAAATTGGGGTATCGCTTGCAGGTTTTAAAATTGCAGTGTTTCCCGTGATTAATGCACCAGTTGTCATACCAATTGCAATAGCTGATGGAAAATTGAATGGGGCAATAATTCCCCAAACGCCATAGGGTTTGAGAATAGTTCTTGTTTTTTCATTTGGGTTTGGGCTCTTTGTCTCTTTTGAAAATCCTTCATTAAGTTCAAGTTGTTCTGCATAAAATCTCATAAAGTCAATTGCCTCATCAATATCTCCCATGGCTTCTAGGCGATTTTTTCCGTTCTCAAATGACATGATAGCAGACAAGTAGAATTTTTGCCTTGAAAACTGCTCTGCGCATTCTCGAAAAATTTTAGCACGTGTTTGATAGGAAGTATGCGACCAACTAGAAAATGCCTTTTTAGATACTTCTATTGCAGTCAATGTATCTTCTTGTGTTGCAAGTGGAAAATTTCCTAGAACAAGACTGGTATTTGAAGGAGATTTTATTGAAAATGTATTGTCCGAAAAAATCTCCTTACCATCAACTATTATTGGATAGTCTTTTCCAAGTTCGCTAGTTACTTTTTTAACTGCATCTTCAAACTTTGCGTGAAATTCATCTGTTTTTTTATTAGCTGCTGCATTTCCCCAAGTGTATTCATTTTCAAACATAGATGATTTACGTGTGATGCATATTTTAATTCAACACAAATTTTTGTTTATAAAATTACGCAGCAAACCAAAAACAAGTGACTTTTACCCTATAAGACATACCATTTTTCACCAAAAAACATGGGAAAATCCAGAGCAGCAAGAAGTGCTGCCGCAAAAAAAGCTGCCAGTACTAGAAAAAGAAACGCAAAGATAAAGGTTGAAGCAAGAAGAAAGGCTGCTGCACGAAGGAGACGACGTGCAGGTATAAGAAGAACGTCACGAAGGAGAAGTTCTACAGGCCGGAGAGGAGCTTCAAGCCGAAGATCCGCACGAAGG
>JAUXKJ010000019.1 GCA_030624325.1 Nitrososphaerota archaeon | reverse complement strand
TTTGAAGTTCTCTTCCGCCGATTTATCCCCGGGATTCTTATCCGGATGAAACTTGATAGCAATTTTACGATATGACTTTTTTATCTCATCTTGAGAAGCATCGTGAGAAACTCCCAATATTTTGTAAAAATCTGGTAAAGTTGAATTTTGGCGATTTTTTCTAAATTCATCATCTTTTGAGTTCTTGTTAGAAAAACCAAAACTAAAATCATCACTTGACCAATCGGAGCGATATTTTTCTTTATCACGATTCTTTTTTGAAGCAAATTCTCCTTTTTCATATTCGTCTTTTTTTCTTGAAAACCAATGTCTTGCAATGTAAAGAAAAATTCCAATAACTACCAAAATCGAAACAGAAAAAACTAAAATTAATTCACTGTCGCTCAGTATTATCTCATTTTTTCCATCTTGTGCAAAACTTTGTTCTACACTTGATCCTGAAATTGAGAAAGAAGTAACACCAAGTACAAACATAACAAAAATGAATTTCTTCATTATTCCTTATATTTATCGAGAACTATATGATCATTAATGAGTTTTGTTAAATTTTTCATGAGAGGGTGATACAACGATAGAAAAAACCTTTGACTCAGACTTACTATACAACAAAATTGTTCATTATTATGTAGATAAGAAAAAATTTTCAAAAGACCAGGCTAACGCAATAGCTCAAAATGTGATAAAAAGAGAGATTAACAGGCGTAAATGTAAAAATTTTGAGTGTAGGCATTCACTAACAGATCATATAAGAAATACAGATACTTGCTTAGTTTTAGATTGTAATTGTACTAAATTCATAGTCTCTACTATACCAAACAAGTAATTTCTATTGAATTGTCTATGAATTAACTAATTTCCTATCTGTCTAACAAATTTTTGTAACGAAAAAGGTTTTTGAAGGAATTCAAAATTTTCTTCAAAATCATCTACTGACTCGTTATCATCTATTACATTATAAGCTGAGGCAAAAATTATTCTTTGATTGGGATTAATTTTTAGAATATCCACTGCAACTTCTTTCCCTTTCTTTTTAGGCATAGAATGATCAAGTATTACGACATCAAATGGACTTTCATAGTCATTTTTGTTTTTCTTATTTTCATCTTCATACTTGCGTAAGCATTCTTTTCCATCTTTAGTAATTGTTACTTGATGGCCATATTTTCTTAAGATCTTATCATATTGCAATGCTGTAAAATCATTATCTTCTGCAATCAGTATACTTTGTGACATTGTATTCATTTTTAATCTGAATTTTAAATCCTTTAACACAAGTATGTTTAAAACATACAAACAATTGTTTCAAGTGGAGTGGACGAAATAGGTACTCTAGTAAAAAAGGGGGAAGTGTTATTGCAAGAGGGTAATTTTGAAGATGCTTTAGGATTTTTTGAACAAGCGCTTTTACTTGATCAGAAAAACCCAGAATTGTGGAATCATAAAGGTGTTGCACTTAGAAGTATGGGCAGATATGATGAAGCAATAGAGTGTTTTAATAAATCATTAGAAATTGAACCTAGAGATAAAACTGCATCTTGATTTGAATTTGGTGATTTTTTATTGACAATGAGTCAACAGTAGAATCAAAAAAATATTATTTGTAGAGGATTATAAAATTAGATATGGATTACTTGAATATGGCCTATGAACTTTGTCAAGATGGCGATTATCAAAAAGCCTTAAAATATTTTGATTTGATTTTACAAGAAATGCCTACAAACATTAATGCATTGATTGACAAGGGTGTAACATTACAAAACCTAAACAAACTTGAAAGTTCTCTAAAATTGTATAACAAAGCATTAGAATTGGAGCCAAACAACATTGATGCGCTTGTTAACAAAGGTTCCTCTTTACATTCTCTTGGAAAATATATTGAAGCAATAAATTGCTATGACCTTGCTTTAAAAATTGATAAAAATTGTACTATGGCATTAGCTTACAAAGGATTATCTCTTGGAGAGATTGGCCAAGTACAAGATGCTTTGAAATTATTCAAACAAGCCCTAAAACTTGATAGTGATTATGATCTTGCTCAAATTAGCCACAAGAAAGCACTTGAAATCCTAAAAGCTAGTAGAATAATGGAAATTTAAAATACAGTTACGTCTCCTGGAGCAGGTTCTCTTTTGTCATTCTTTTTATGAAACTCAAAGAAATCTTTATGAGCAGTTTCCTGATGACTTCGCAAATCTTCAATATTTTCAAATCCTTCGTGACAAACATAGCATTTTGGCTTGTCTTCATCAACTAATGGAAGTACCATAAACTATTGGAATAGAAATAGTACTTAATTTTTGATATTTAGATACATGGAAATTTTATATTTGTAGACAAATTCATGGATGCCGTGCTAGAACAATTAGTTGGTGAATCACAAGCCTTAGATCGTGCTATGGCTGGTGAAGAGTTGTCATATAACGATGGATTAGAATTAATGAAATATGATAATCCTCATATTTTAGGAGCAGTTGCAGATAAAGCAAGACAAAATCTTGTAGGCGATACAGTTAGTTTTACTGCATCTTATTACATGAATTACACTAATGTTTGCGCAGCTAGTTGTCCCATGTGCGCATTTTATAGAAATGGAAGTGAAGATGATGTTTATACTCTGACATCACAACAAATTGAACAAAGAGTTGCTTTAGCAAAAAAAATGGGCGCAACAGAAGTACACATTGTAGGAGGTTTTCATCCAAAATTACCGCTTGATTATTATGAAGACATGATGAAAATTATAAAACAAAACCATCCAGACCTAACAATAAAGGCCTTTACTGCAGCTGAGATTTTTTATCTTTCAAAACTAACAAAAAATTCAGTTAAAGAAATCCTTTCGCGCCTAAAATCTGCCGGTCTTGATTCTTTACCTGGAGGAGGGGCAGAATTGTTTCATCCAGATATTAGAGACAAGATTGTTAGGGGAAAATGTACAGGACAAGAATGGTTGGAAACAATTGAACAAGCCCATCAATTAGGTTTGAAAAGTAATGTCACAATGCTTTATGGCCATATTGAAAAACCAGAACATATCATAGATCATTTAATAAAAATTCGAGATTTGCAGAAAAAAACACAAGGTTTCATCACATTTATCCCACTCAAATTTAGCCTTGATAATACTGAACTTGAACAAAAAAAACTGGTAACCCATGAGTGTTCCTCAATTTATGATCTCAAAGTTATTGCCCTTAGCCGATTAATGTTGGCAGGCTCCCTTGATAATATCTCTGTTTATTGGGTTGCCTATGGAAAAAAATTGGCTCAAGTAGCATTAGCTAATGGAGGAAATGATTTAGTGGGCACTGCTTTTTCTGAGGAGATTTACAAGGCAGCAGGAAAATCTACTAACTCTTCTATTTTAGAACTAGCAAATATGGTAAAAGAATCAGGAAAAATTCCAGTTCAGCGAGATACATTCTATAACATTTTAAAAAGATTCTAATTTTTTTAATCAGTTGTAGGTTTTTTTTCTACTTTTTTTGCTCCGCTTTTTCTTTTCCTTCTTGCTCCAAAACTAATCAAGACCAACATAAATCCAATTGCAATTAAAAACCCAGTTAGAGTATTCAGGTCTTGATTTTCTCGTTGTTTTTGTAATAGATCCAAGGTCTCCTCGTCACTCATTCCAGTAATTCCAATAGGCATTATCGTAGTAAGATATAACGAAATTGAAATGCCTACAGCCAACATAGCAATTCCTGAAACCAAAATTTTTTTGTCTACAAGCAAATCTGGTACGTATTTTGTTATATTTTATCTTATAATTATTCTGCTATTCTCAAGTCAAAATTTGACACAAGATTTTTTTCAGCCGCAAGTTCAAATAATCGCCTAATGGATTTTTCACCAGGATTTCCCATATTTACAGTAACGTCGTTGACGTACATTTTTACAAATTTTTCAATAAGTTGGCGAGATTTTCCTCTGCTATATTCCATAGCATAATCTATCGCTTCTTGTTCATGTTCCAAACCATATTTGATGGAATCTCGTAGGAAAGTATCGAATTTTTTAATATTTTCTTTTCCTAATTGATTTTTTATTACATTTATTCCAAGTGGAACAGGAAGTCCACCTGTTTTTTTATCCCACCACTCTCCCACATCGAGAATTTTTGTAAGGTTTTCCTGATCATAAGATAGCTGAGTTTCATGGATGACTAGACCTGCATCAGCTTTTTGATTTTTTATTGCATTTGGGATTTCACTAAAATTCATCTCAACAAAATCAAATTTGCCTATCATCAGTTGCAAAAGTAAAAAAGCTGAAGTCATTTTCCCAGGTATGGCTATTTTAGATTTTTTTAATTGATCAATATCCATCATTTTTTTTGCTACAACAATTGGCCCATAACCAATTCCAAAACTTCCTCCACTACGTAAAATTGTGTATTCAGAAATGTAGGCACATGCATGAACAGAGACGGCAGTAACGTCTAACTGAGGATTAATTGCCTTTCTGTTTAATTTTTCAATATCTTCGATCACATGCTTGATGGTAAAATCAGGAGAAGTAACTTTACCTGTAAACATTCCATAAAACATGAATGCGTCATCTGAATCAGGGGTGTGTCCTACAGAAATTTCCACGTAGTTGCTCATAGACTATGGTAATAAATATCAAAATAGAGTTTCAAGTACATTGAAACTCCACTAAAAAGTATTTGATGCTATTATCTTAAATTCAGGATGAAAAAAGCGAAGCTGTTGGCTGAAGCAACATTTAGAGAAAATAAACTAGTTGACATTGCATTTTGGGGTTTAAGAGCTGCTGTTGGAGTAATTTTTATTGCACACGGAACTGGAAAATTTAATCCAGGTTTTGTTGGGTTTTTGACTGGTCCATTAGGATTTCCACCTGAAATGCAAATCCCAATTGCACTTGCAGAGACGGTTTCAGGAATTTTACTAATTGTAGGAGTTTTAACAAGAATATCTGCATCCGTTTTATCAATTGTTATGCTTGGTGCAATCTTCTACGTAAAGCAGGCTTCTAACCTTACAGGCGATGGAGGATTCGAAATAGATTTGATTCTTCTTGCTGCGTGTTTGACAATAATAGTCGCCGGACCAGGCAGGGTTTCAATATCTAATATTGCCAAAAAGATACCTCGATTCTTACAGTAACGTTTTCCACTTCATTTTAAAAATAGCATCTAATTCATTGAATGTTTAATATAAACAGAAAATTAGATTAAAAAAATGCAAACAATTGAAGCATACGAAAAGGATATTTTTTTACAGGAAAAATTTTTAAAAAAAATAAAACTAAAAAAACCTCTCTCTGAAAATGCTCAAAAAAATACGATTTTTTGTGGAACAGGGGATTCATTTGCAGCAGCTTTATTGGCGGAGACTCATTCAAAATATGCCGTTAAGGCATTCGATCCTCTAGATCTGTTAAAGAACAAATCTCTTTTACAGAAAAATGAAGTATATATCATATCGATTTCCGGAAAAACCATTTCAAATATTAAAGTTGGACGACTCGCTAGAAAATCAATCGCGATTACATCTAATCCTAAAAGTAAACTTGGGAAAACTTGTAAACACGTTATTTCTCTAAAATTTCCAAACTCTGACGTTTTCACAGCAGGAAGTATTAGTTTTCTCGAAAGTGCTTTAACATGTATTTCTCTAATTAAAAAACTCAAAATTCAAAATCCAAATAAGATTTTTAAAGAGGCAGAAAAACAAAGCCTAAAAATTAAACTTGGAAAAAAAGTCTTTTTTTTGGGAGATTTGTATACGTATCCAATTGCTATGTATGCAGCTGCAAAAATATTTGAAATTCTCGGAATCACTGCGTTTTATGAACGACTAGAACAATTTTCACATATGGAATTGTTTTCTACTGTCCCCGGAGATACTGTAATTATTTTTGAGCAGAAAAACTTGTATAATTCCAGATTAAAACAAAATTTAAAAAAAGCAGGAATAAAGGTTATTCATCCCACTTTTAAAAATTCCGATAAAATCTCTCAATTTTTATTTTACACCTTTTTTTCACAACTTGTCCCTTTGATCATAGCAAAGAAAAATAAACAAAAAGAATGTCATTTTGTAACATCCAAAAAACTAAAAAAAATTAGCGACAATATGATTTATTGAATTTTCTCATAAGATTTAATAGCTGAATAGCTAGGATTTGCGAATATGAAGTACAAGTCAACAGAACAAGTTCTGAAGATTATCAAAAATAAGGAACAGATCCGAAATTTTGGTGTAATTGCTCACGTTGATCACGGTAAAACAACAATGAGTGATAGTCTTCTAGCTAATTCTGGAATAATTGCTCCTTCTGCTGCCGGTTCGGCATTGGCTATGGACTTTGATAAAGAAGAACAAGAAAGGGGTATTACAATTTACCAAGCTAACGTCACATTACACTATTCTCAAAAAGGCAAAGAATACGTCATCAACATGATTGATACTCCTGGGCACGTAGACTTTAGTGGGAGGGTAATTCGTAGTCTAAGGGCGATTGATGGCGCCGTTGTTGTTTGCGATGCTGTTGAAGGAATCATGACTCAAACTGAAACAGTAACCCGAATGGCACTTGATGAAAGAGTCAGACCAGTTCTTTTCATTAACAAAGTAGACCGACTCATCAAAGAACTAAGACTAACTCCTGAGAAAATGCAAGAAAACCTTGCAAATGTTGTTTCAAACTTTAACCAACTATTGGATACTTATGCCGAACCCGAATACAAAGACAAATGGAAAGTCTCAATCCAAGAGTCAAGTGTAACTTTTGGCTCTGCAAAAGACAAATGGGCTATCAATGTAGATTTAATGAAGGAAAAAGGAATCACATTTAAAGATGTCATAGATGCATATAAAAACGAAAAAGTCAATG
>JAUXKJ010000040.1 GCA_030624325.1 Nitrososphaerota archaeon | reverse complement strand
TAGTGTTAAACCATAGATAGTATTTCCATCAACAGTCCAAGTAGGTTGTTCTTTAGCATCTTCCCTGTTAATTTCATGAAGAACAGCTATTTGGACTGGTTCGCTAGCAGTATATGTTAGAGTGCCATCATAAAGTGTACCTGAATTTGGTGATAAAATTAAAGCCACTTGATGGCTTGAATGACCCTGACCTGGATCTTGAGATGATGAAATAGTTTGTGTAAAGTGGACTTTTCTGGTAGAATTAGCACCTACCAGTTGTTCGGTAATTGGTGGAATTAAAAAAATTCCAGTAAGTACTAAGCTAATTGCAATAATTATAATAATTTTTTTCAATGAAAATCGATTCTTTCATTCACATAAATCCTTTTTCCCAGTTTTTTTATTTTAAAATAATTAGTTGAGTTTTGCTAATTCAAATTCATCATGTAAAGCCTGAACTACTGATTTACAGCCAGAATCTTGAACTACAAATGCAATATTAAGTTCAGAGGAACCTTGAGCTATCATTACAACATTAACTTTCTTTTTTGCAACCGCACTAAAAACTCTCGAAGCAACACCAACAGTTCCTCTCATTCCAGAACCTATCAAAGCAATTATTGTAACATCTGGTGTAACTTCTAATTTTTTTATAATTTTGCCTAGCAAATTTATTTCAAGTGCATTTACTGCCCTGTCTAGATCAGCTTTCTTTAGAACTATAGAAATACTTGATTCTGAAGGACTTTGAGATATCATCATTATGTTTACCCCAACCTTTGCAAGTGTTGCAAAGATTTTTGCGGCAGTTCCAGGAGCACCTACCATACTACCACCTCTTACATCAATCAAACCATTATGACGGATGGCACTAACACATTTCACAGTTTTTTTTGTTTTAGTATCTGGAGATGCAGTGACTAATGTACCAGGATTTTTCGTGTTAAAGGTATTTCTTATTCTTATGGGAATTTTTTTAGTTAGTAGTGGTTCAAACGTTCTTGGATGAATTTGTTTTGCCCCAAATAGAGCCATCTCTACAGCTTCAACGTAAGATACTTCCTTGAGGACCTTGGCTTTTTTCACTAATTTTGGATCAGTTGTCATTAAACCATCTACATCACTCATTAGCCAAATTTCATCGGCCTTGATGCAAGATGCAATAGTAGTAGCAGTATAATCTGATCCTCCCCTCCCAAAGGTGGTAATGTTTCCATGTTGATCTGCTCCTGCAAAACCTCCAACCACTGGAATAGTTTTTTTTGCTAACAAAGAATCAATTGTTTTTGAAACACGGATTCTTGTTGTATCCATTAATGGACGTGCTTCACCAAAATTAGAATCGGTAACAATTCCAACTTCTTTTCCAGTAAGAGGAATTGATTTATTTCCCAAATCTAAAAGTGCATAAGAAACCAAGTTGATCGAAAGTCTCTCGCCAAAGGAAATTAAATAGTCTAATGAACGAGGGGTTACTTCACCAAGAAGAATTAATCCATGTAATAATTCTTCAAATTCTGAAAAATCTGCATCAAGTTTTTCCAAAAGTTTTTTTTGAGTTTGTGACTTTGAGATTGAATCTTTTGCAAGTTGTTTGTGTCTATTTATTATTTTTGTGACTAAGCGATTTGCATTTTCTTTGTTACCTTTTTTAATATGAGCTGAGATTTCTAGCAGCTCATCCGTTACACCACTTATTGCAGAACAAACTGTAACGATTTTGTTTTGTTTGGAAATTGATTTTAAATATTTAGCAACGGTTTTGATGTTTTTGCTAGAAGAAATTGAAGTACCGCCAAATTTTATTACAAGTTTCAATTCAGTGATCCTTTTTTAGTTTGTACTTAAATGCTTTAACTTTCAACTCTAGGCGCTAAGTAAAAGTGAATCCTACCAATGTTTGCAACTTTGAATTCAATTCTTAATGGTTTTGCGCTTGAATATTCACAGGTCACGGTTCCTGCAGTAGTACCTACTGCTTTTACTACAGGATTAAGATATTCCAGGCTGTAAGTTCCAATGCTTTCTTCTTTGGAAGAAATTTCTGTAACATCGTCCATTTCTTTTTCTAAAGATATTACTACCTCTCCAGAATCTCCCTTGCCAGAAAATTCAGCTTTTGAGTTTGTTGCCTTGATAGTCAGATAATCTGATACTACTTGAACATCTCCCAAAATTTCGTCAAATTTACTGGGAGTTAATCCAATTTTAGTATCATATGATATCTTTGGTAAGGGAGTATCAGAAGCGGAGCTTTCAATTAATCTCATTTTGTATTTTTTGTTTTTTCCTATTGTAACTAGGAGCATATTATCTGCAGAGATGCTAATTTCGATACTATCTTGTTTGCTTGCTCGTTTAATCAGTTTTGAAAATTCATCAACACGAACTCCAAATTTAGTATCGCTATCGCATTCATATTTTTCAAATGCTGAATTTGGCCATGATATATCTATTAATGCCACATGAGAGGGATCCATTCCTCTAAAGGTAATTCCTTCTGCTGAAGAAACAAAAGTAGCTTCTTCAACTAATGTGGAAATCGCAGAAATGATTGCCTTTAGATCATCCGAACCTTTGGTTATAGCTGAAAACACCAAACTTATTCACATTCTAAAATGTTCAATTTAACGTTATGCGTAGTTTCTCCAAGTATGACTACATTTTATGCATCGATAAAATTGTGTAGTTGGTTCATCTGCACTTCGAGTTTGAAGCATCCACCATACTGCTTCATTATTACCACATTTTTCACAATCGATCTTTATTGTAGATAGAGTTTCTTTTCCTTCGTTCTCAGCTAATACATTAAGTTCTGATTTGATTTCTTCTTCTTTGCCTTTCTTAGTATCCTTTGAACTACTTTCGGTGTAACCACATTTAGGACAACTTAGAACTGAATTGGAATTGCTTTTTTTTAATCGCACCTCACATTTGGGGCAAAACTTCATTTATTTTACCTTAATTTTAGAATTGATTAATTTTTTTAAATCATTTACAGATTCGATTGCAGAATTGGTAGCGTTTTGAATTTCTTTTAGTGGATTTCCTTTTGAGGAATTTACTCGCATCAAACATTCATTTGTGTGTGGATGCTTCAAAATTAAACCAGCAAAATCAACGCTCTTCTCTTTGAGCAATTCGTGTTGGACCAAGTACAGCATTCCAATATCAGAGTTTGTGATACCTAAGTTAACCTCTTTTGGAGAAGAATTCTTAATCTGAGCATCCATTGCATTCGAAAAAGAACTTATTGTAGATATAAATCAATATGTCCGATTGGATTTGGGAAAAAACTATCTAACAGATATTTCTCTAACAAATACCAAAGAAGAATTTTCAGTAAAAGATGATATTGTCATTGATGTTAAATTTTCTCTTCAGGGTGATCTACGTGAGGCTTTTAACGAAAAAAATTGGACAAAGGCATACAACAATCATGATAATCAGTTCAAATTAAAGTACGGAATAAAACTTATTTCTAGTGGAATTAGAAAACACGATATCGGTAATCCTATTGATACATATAGAAAAGCATCATTCTTTTGGACTAGAAATCCAAAACTGGTTAATCCAGTGAAGAAAAAACGGATATGGGTTCAAGTAGCAAAAAATTTTGAACCCTTCATAAGACTTACTGAGAATGAAGTAAAAAGTGAGTTGTTTGATTTTGATGAGAAGATAACTTTTCCTGCATCAGAACTAGGAGATGGTAAACACAAAGTTGGAGCAGAAGCTTACGTATCTTGGCAAAAACATGATTATACTGAATCTTTTAGTACCAAATCTCAAGCAAAAGAAATCGAAATAAAAATCAATTAGGATATAAACGGGATTTTGTGAGGAGTGACATGGCAAAATATGATGGACTACGAGGACAGGAATTACTTGAAGTTGAAGATCCAGATAAAGAAGGAGGTATTACTTTGATTTTCAAAGATAATAGATTCATGTTTATCAAACTTGAAGATGGAAAGATTGTTACACAATCCATTCCAGAATAATCAATTCCCTACGTGTTTCTCGTAAAAACCTACAACAAATTCTTGTCGTTCAGATTGGATTGAACCAGGTCTTTCTTCTCGTACTTTTTTAATTGCATCTTTTGCTGAAAATTTTCTAAATTTAATTAGATAACATGCAAGTATTGTACCGGTTCTACCAATTCCTGCAGCACAATGTACCATTACTGGCTCCTTGTCGTTTATCCTTTCTTGAATAAATTCTACTGCTTCATCAATCTTGTCCATGTCCGGAGCATTAAGATCCTCAGTTGGGACATGAAGATATTTTATATTTTGAATCCATGATTCTGGTAAAGCATTTTCCGTCATAGTTACAATGGATTTTACTCCATTTTTTACAACCCACTCAACTTCATCAACAGTTGTAGGCATACCACAACCTGCAAGTTTTTTGTCTATTAACCAAGAAAAGTTAGTAGGCTTTTTAGTTATTTTTCCATGAACTTTACGCCAAAGATTTCCTGGTTTGCTCATTTTCTTAGATTTGGTCCTGCCATATATTTACACAACGAAGGTAAAAGATAGTTCACTCTGAGTTTAATGAAAAAGAAATGAAAAATGAGGTCTGAACTTTTAGTCGATTAGTTCAGTCCAACCTTTTACGAAGACTGAGTTTTTGTATAGTGGGACTGGTTGTCCTACAGTGAAATCCATTGGTCTCATCCAAAAGATTGCCTTTGTTGGGCAAACTCCTATGCATGCACCGTCAGAGATGCATCTTTCTGGATAAAACACAAATGCCTTTCCTCTCTTCCAGCCTTCGACTGGTTTTACTCTAAGAACATCTGGTCCCAAAGTTGTACAAATTTCTACGCAAAGAGCGCATCCAATGCACATTTGTTCGCTGATGTCTGGTAATATTGCGACTGGCATAATGAAACAACTAGCTTTCTGGTCTTAATATAACTTGCCCAAAAAATGTTGATTATAACGCCGTTAGTAAAATCATAACAGTGTTTGTATTTTTGATCGCTTTTGTAATGTCATTCTAATTATTTAGAATAACATGCTTTGAATTATTTTTGATTAAACATTACTAAAATAATTCTGAGTTGATAACAAAAGTTTGTTTTTCATTTAATTTGGTTTTTGAACTAACATTTATTTCTAAAAAAGAGTTTTTTTTGTTTAAATTA
>JAUXKJ010000043.1 GCA_030624325.1 Nitrososphaerota archaeon | reverse complement strand
TTCTTCCATAATCAACAGCGCGTAGAACAAAAAAACGATCCATTGCAGGTTCTTTTGAAATGTTTTTTCCTGGTTCAAGACCTGTTTCAAAATATGGAACTTCTGGTAGAATTTTGCTTCCAGCATTTACTACAACATGAGGAATACTAGCTGTTTCAAGGGCAACTTTGGTAAGAAGTGCGGGAGTAGGTTTTCCATCAGGGGTCATTGGAATAGTATCAATGCACTTACAATAGCCATAATGAAGGAATTCTGCATCTGCAGCAGGCGTAAATTTTACAAAATCAAGATTAGCTCCAGCAATAGTTATGTCAGGAATTTCACAAGTTTCGGTATACGATATTACTAAAGAAAAAAGAAATTTCTTTTTTTCTGTAGATTCGATAAATTTTTGGCCTTGTTCTATATTTCCTAGAATTCGAATATCGGTCACAGATTAGTCACTGTCCCATTAACTCGACAAATTCTTCTTCAGTTCTTTTTTGCATTACAAAATTTGTTTGTTTTTCATTACCAATTGTTGAAGAAGGAGTAGAACCATAATTATGACCAGAATATAGTATCAAATCATCATCAAGTTTTGTAAGTATATCAAGTAACGAATGATACAATTCTTTGGCACTACCACCTGGCAAATCAACTCGGCCACAATTTCCAACAAATAGAGTATCACCTGTGAAAATTTTTCCGTCTCCAACTAAGCAAATACTATCCTTTGAATGACCAGGTGTGTGTAAAACTTTGAGTTCAGAATTTCCAAATTTTATACTATGTCCATCAGAAACTGAAATGTCATGATTAATTGTAGAAGATTCATGTTGGATAATTTTTGCACCGGTGTCTTTTGAAATAGCTTCGTTTCCTAATGTATGATCGAAGTGATGATGTGTATTAACAATGAATTTTACAGTTAATGCTTTTCTGGTTATAATTTGTTGAATTTCATCAAGATTCCATGAAGGATCAAGAATAATTGCCTCTCCAGTATCTTCATCTTCTAAAATATACGTAAAATTTTGCATGTTGCCAACTTCAATTTGATGAACTTTCACAGAACACCAACCTCAGCCTCTGGAGGTATTCCTATTTTCTCTACAAAAATTTCTCCACATAGGTCTTTTCGTTTTGGCATTCCAATCTTCATTTTATGAAATGTGATTGTAAGATCTGTTTTAACAAAAACATTGCTCGTGTTTCCGCTGTCAGGATCAAGCCCAGAAGGGACATCTACTGCTAACTTGAAAGCATTTGAAGAATTGATAAATTGCATTGCAGATGCGTATGGTTCCCTAATATCTCCCGTAATGCCTGTTCCTAAAATGCCATCAACGATAATGTCAGCATCAGAATCATAATTTGGTTTTTCACCAGTGATTAGCTTAATTGATTTCATCTTTTGTAGAAGTTGCCAATTCCAGCGACCTTCTTCAGTTTTAATTTTTTCTGGATTTCCGAGCAAAACTACTATGACATTTGCATCATGTCCTACTAAATGACGGGCAATAACAAAGGCATCTCCACCATTATTTCCCAAGCCTGCAAAGACTAGTACTTTTTTTGAAGAAATATCATCGGTTTTTTCAATTAATCTTCTAACTGCTGATGCGCCAGCATTTTCCATCATAAATTTTCTTAAGAAACCCATCTGATGCCCGTTTTCTTCAATTTGCATCATTTGTTTTACAGTAATGTCCATGTGTAATTAAAAAATCGAACGTAAAATAAGAGCTTTGGTAATATGTTTTGGGTCTAAATCAAATTAAAAAATGAAGATTTTTTCATTATATTTTGAAATTAAAGTAAAAAAAATAAAATTAGGTAATTAAGTTAAATGACTGTAAAACGTATTTAGCTTAAAATCTTCCACCGCTAGAGCGATGTTTTGGTAAACATTCTCTACAGTATACTGGTCTATCTGGTTTTGGTTCAAAAGGTACCTCTGAATCTTTGCCACAGTCGGCACATTTCATTGGATACATTTTTCGTCCTTCTGACATAAATTTTAGGATAAATCTTGTTACATAAATAACTATTGAGTATTAACATCAGCGAATTTTGAACATAGTATTTGAGTACGAATTAAGAGCTTTGGCAAACGGCTTTATCTCGGTTTTCAATCCATTCAACCATGGCACTTAGAAATGTAAAATCATCCTTGACAAAAATTTCAAAATCTCTGGAAACATCACAAGAATCAAGAGAATATCTTATTAAAAATACTAGAGAGGTGATTATTTTGTGCAGTCAATCCATTATTGCAGTTCATAAAGGGGATTTGAAAACTGCAAAGGCTAATGCACAAAAAGCTAGCAAATTGTTATCTGGACAAAGAAAAAAAGGAAAAGGGGACCTTCGAAAATATCTAATTACCCCCGAACAAGAACTGGTTGAAGCGCTAGCATTACTTTCAATCGTACAAAAAAAGGAAATTCCTTCGATAAAATCTATGGGAGTTTCTGAGAATTCGTATATTCTTGGACTTCTTGATTGTATTGGTGAATTGAAGAGAATGGTTTTTGACAAAATTCGAGAAGGAAAATCTAAAGATGCAATTAGGTTATTTGAGATAATGGAAAATCTTTACCTGAGTTTGTATCCATTAGCAATTTATGATAAAATAGTTAAAGAAACTAGAAGGAAATTAGATGTAAACAGAATTTTGTTAGAAGAAACAAGGTCAGCTTTAACTGAGGAAATTAGAAGAGTAGATTTGATTAAAGCAATTAACAAAATAAAATAATTGTATGCGGGCGATGGGATTTGAACCCACGAACTCCTAAGAGACTAGCCCCTCAAGCTAGCGCCTTTGGCCAGGCTGGGCGACACCCGCATCAAAAACTCCATGTATGGTTTTTATAATCCTTGATTACTTCCCGAAGTCATGTTAGTTCCAGTGAGATGTTTTACTTGTGGAAATCTCATTGCAGATAAATTTGAAGAATATCAAACAAGAATAAAATCTGGAGAAGAACCAGCAAAAGTTCTAAATTCGCTTGGTATCAAAAGATATTGTTGCAGAAGAATGTTATTAACTTCAGTTGAAACAATTCAACAAATTGTTCCTTTCTATGAAGCAATACGAAGAAGACACTTAGAAGTACAATCTGAGTTAGAGTAGTTTGCCAAAAATTACTTCTGTGAAAGGAAGACTGCTTTACAATAGTCGAGGCAGCAAGACAATCGAAATTGACATAATATCAGACAATCAATTTCTTGGAAGAGTTTGTGCTCCATCAGGTGCAAGTGTTGGTAAATACGAAGCAGTTAGTTTTCCTGATGGAAAACCAGAGAACAGCTTACAGGTGCTAAATGAGAATTCAAGTAAATTTCTGGATTTAGATCCTAGTAATATTAAATCAATTCATGATACCCTCAAGGAAATAGATAAAACAGAAAATTATTCTAAGGTTGGAGGAGCTCTAGCTTTTGCAGTTTCTATTGCATCATTAGAATCAGCATCTAAGGTATTAAACGAACATATGTTCAAATTAATTTCAAAGGGAAAAGAATGTAGATTCCCATTTCCATTGGGGAATATTTTAGGTGGTGGAGCACACGCTGGACCTGGAACACCAGATATACAAGAAATTCTAATTTGTTCAATCGGTTCAAAATCCATAAGGGAAGCAATCGAAACAAACCTAGATGTTCATAAAGAATTACGAAACGTTTTGGGAAAGCAAGATTCATCATTTACAAATGGTAGAGGTGATGAAGGTGGCTGGGCTCCAAAACTAGATAATGAAAAAGCTTTGGAATTTTCCGCAAAAGCTTGTGAAAATTTGGGTTTTACACTTGGAAAAGAAGTTTCTCTTGGAGTTGATTTTGCATCATCAACACAATGGGACGATAAAAAAAAGATGTATGTATATGATAGAGCAGGTTTTGAAAACTCCCCAGAGAAACAAATTGAATTTGCTTCCGATATAATTGAGAAATACAAACTGATCTATGCAGAAGATGCTGTGCATGAAGAGGCTTTTGAAGATATGGCTGAATTGACTTCAAAGTTTCCAAAAACTCTAATCACAGCAGATGATTTGACTGTAACAAATAAAGAGATTTTAAAAAAAGCCATTGAGTTAAAATCTTGCAACGCGGCAATTCTCAAAGTAAACCAAGCAGGAAGTTTGTATGACGCATTAGAGTTTGCTAAAGAAGCAAACAACAATAACATTAAACTGATTACATCACATAGATCAGGTGAATCTACTGATTCGCATATTTCTCATATAGGAATTGGAACTAATTCTAAAATGCTCAAAGTTGGGATAGTAGGAGGGGAAAGAGTAGCAAAATTAAATGAGCTAATACGACTTTCAGAGCATGATTTAATACGCGGTATGGCACAAATTTAAAAACACAACATGAGCCAACAAAACGAAATTCAAGACATTAAGAAGAAAATTCTTTCTACAGGAATTAGGGTAGGAACAGCTGTAAAAACGAAATTTATGATTCCTTTCATTACAAAGGCTAGTCCTGAAGGCCTGTACATGATAGATCTTGATTTAACTTTGGCCAGAATTCAAACCGCTTCAAAATTCATTAATAGAATGAAAATTGAGAAAGTAATAGTTTGTTCTGGAAGAGAATATGCAAATACACCAATTGAAAAGTTCTGTGAACTTACAGGTGCTAAAAAAATGCTTGGAAGGTTTATGCCAGGAACTTTGACAAATCCTTCTTTGCCATTTTACATTGAACCACAGTTGGTTCTAATTTCTGATCCCCAGGTAGATGGTCAGGCAATTATTGAAGCTACAAATGCAGGAATACCAGTAATTGGTGTTTCTAATACTGACAATATAACGTCAAAAATTGATCTTGTAATTCCTGCGAATAATAGAGGAAGAAAATCTCTTGCAACGATTTATTGGCTGTTGGCAAGAGAAATTCTAATTGAAAAGGGTCAACTAAAAGTTGACGAACCAATGAAGTATGAAATTGATGACTTTGAAACAAAAATTACTGAAGAGGAAATAGAATAATGCAGATGAGAACACCGGCTGTGGCCGGAATGTTCTATCCCGGCGAAAAAAACGAATTGA
>JAUXKJ010000096.1 GCA_030624325.1 Nitrososphaerota archaeon | reverse complement strand
TGATGCTATTTTTAGTTTTTCAAAATCTAGTCCTATTCTTTTTTCTATTTCCTTTGTCATCGATTCTCCAAATTGTTTTCTTTCCCCACTAGCTAACGGTATCCACTTTTCCCCTTGTTTTTCTAAGAATTGTGCTGATAAAGTTCCTTTAGAATCAATTTTTCTTACAGCTTCATACGATTTTTCATTAATAGTAAAATTAACTTTAGAAAAGGCTTGATTGGTACCTCTACGGATAAGACCTTTGTTAGATTTTCTAGTGTGTTTACCAAAGAATGCAAATGTAATTGCATCAACAATGCTTGATTTTCCTGCACCATTATTTCCTACAAATACTGTTACTCCTTCTTCAAAATCTAATTTTGTTGATGAATGCGATAGAAAATTTCCTAACTCAATTGACGTAATCATATTAACTTGTCCTTTTTGAAACGTTCAAAATTTTCAATTACTAACTGGTTTGCTTGATCAATTTGATTTGCATAAAGTAAAGGAAGAAGTTCTTTGACAGCAAAACTTGCCCATTGTTCTGATTTTAATGAATTAACTGCAAGCTTGAATAGTTCTTCATCAATGTTGACTGGTTTGTCAACCAGTACAGATGAACCATCAGTCTGTTTTTGTGCAATTTTCCAAGAACAATATAGAGAATGAGAAATTAAGCGTGAAATTTGAGCCTGAATAAGGTCAGATTCAACATTATTTCCTTCAATTTTTATCTCAACAATTGGTTTTTTAGGATAAGATTGGATTTTTAGCAAAATATCCTCAATAATGTTTTCAAGTTCTTTTGAATCTGTTTTAGCAGTGACTTGTGGTCTAATGTTTAACTCAATCCATGCTGGTTTGGCTTCTTTTGAGGAAATATCTACTTGAAAAAATCCTTTCTTTGTTTCTTTAATTCCTTCACTAGTAGTTAACTCAATTGAGCCTGGATATACAAGAGGACCACTAAGATGGTTGAATTTTTTTTGAAAATGATCATGTAGATGACCCATTGCATAATAAGTAAAGTTTTTTGGAAGTTCTGTTGAACTAAGATCTCCTGCAAATTTGTTTATCTCTGATATTCCTTGATGCATTACAAGAATTTTGTGTCCATCATGTTTTTCTGCAATAGAATCAATTTCTTCAAATTGTTTTTCAAAAAGACTTAATTCATTTCGTCTAATCTTATCAAAACCTACAAGAAGAATATCTTTGTAATATACTGGCTTTCCTTGACCAATATATTTTGAAAATTCCAAGTTATGATAGACATATGGAATTGGGGTTGCACTGATTCTGCTCATATCGTGTTCTCCTAAAATAAAAAACGAATCAATACTATTTTGTTTAAGACGTTTAAGTGCATTCGCCATTTGAATTATGGCTCTACCGCTTGGATGCGGAACGTGAAAAATATCTCCCGCAAAAATTACAAAATCAACATGATCTTTTATAGAAATATCAATTGCCTGATTAAATGAATCGTAAATATCTTGTTCTCTTTCCTCATAACCAAATTGTGCTAAACCTAAATGTGTATCAGAAATATGGGAAAATAACATCTTAATCTAACAACAAGTCTTTTTGAATCAGCCCTTGACTTTGTTCCATTGCTACCCCTTCCATTTTTTTTGCTAATGCCCATTCTCCAACAGGATTTTGATCAGCCCCAAGTACTTTCTCTTTTACTTCTTCAATATGTACAATGGAGGGCAAATTAACACATTGACCTACCAATATTGCATCACCTACATTCAAGGATGTTAACTGTTCTATGAGATCTTTGCTGATTGATTCTGCAGCAGCTGAAATTTGACGCTGGTCATCTTCTTGAACAATCTTCATTATTGCAAGTGAACCCATTTGACTCAACACATTAGAATCGATGCTTCGAGGTCTTTGTGATACTACTCCTAAACCCAGTCCAAATTTTCTGCCTTCTCTTGCAATTTTTGAAGCCCAGTATTTAGCATGGGTTTCTTCATCTTTTGGAATAAAAACATGGGCCTCTTCAATAATTACAAAAATTGATGATTCAAACCTGTAATTTCGTCGAATTCTTTTCCTTTCATTTTTTGCAAGAATCGCTTCCTTTCTATCCTTTAGTAATTCTTGCAAATAGTATGCTAAAGCCACATTTGCTTGTTTGTCACTAAGTTCGGATATATTCAAAACATTGACTCTTCCTTCTTTAATGAGAGAGATTGGATCCATCACATCAGGATCTAAAATATCAACAAATCTGTGTTGAGCATCATCTATTTTGTCTTGAACCCTTGCGCCTGAATACTTGTATTCCTTTTTGTCTTTACTAGTCTCAATTATTTCTACTACTTGATTATCAAGTGCATTCCAAAACTCCTTTGCTTCTTTTACTTCCTTGGTAAATGCTAACCGAAGGATTCGATGTTGAATACTAGCATTTTCTCTAATTTCTAATACCTCTGCTAACGAATCTGCATCTAACAATCTAGGATTAATTTTTGCATCAACAACGTTGATTCTTGGTATATTCAAATTTGTGTAATCGTTGTGATAGTCAAAGATTATCACAGTACCATTTAATTTTGCAATTCGTTTAGCAAGTAGAGACACTAGATTACTTTTTCCCATACCTGTCATTGCAAGAATTCCCAAATGCCTTGAAACAGTTTTGTTGAGATTAATTTTAGATTCTATCTGGGAGTTCCTCAGAAGCGTTCCAATCTTAATCCATTCTTCTGAATCTGGCCCAAATATAATTCCCAAATCTTGTTTTGTTGCTTCAAGGATCTCAGTTCCAGGTAGTGGAGGAATTGCAGGAACAATTGATTGGCCTTTTTGTAATTGTTTTACAAAACCCAAAATTATAATATTTGCGGCATATCCTTTATCACGACTATTAATGTCTGCAATCTCTTTACTTTCTAGAGCTTCATCATAATTTCGAACATCTGAGAGAGCTTGACTTGTTACAAAT
>JAUXKJ010000012.1 GCA_030624325.1 Nitrososphaerota archaeon | reverse complement strand
AGACTTAACAGAGATTGTATTTTTCCTAAGTGTTACTACCACTCCTAAAATTTCTAAAATATCAATAATTTTTTCATCACCTTGAGGAAGATCTCCCATAGTCATTTCAATTGTCAAGCCGTCTCCAAGTAATACGGATGCTGAAAGTAAGAGTGCTAAACTTGAGAAATCAGAAGGAATTGTAACAGTAGTTGGTTTGTACTTTTGTGGTTCAATTTTATATTTTTTGTAAGGAGTTACAGTTTCTACATTTGCTGAAAATTTTTTCATTGTGGTAATTGTTGCATCAAGATATGGTTTTGATACCAAATCTCCATCAATATTCAAATCAATTCCATTTTCAGTCTTTGGGCCAATTATCATTAGTGCTGAAATGAATTGACTTGAAATGTTTCCTGGTATTGTGATTTCCCCACCTTTTACTTTTCCAGTAACAGTAATGGGAGGTTTACCATCTTTAGAAGAACACTTTGCACCAATTGACTCTAATGCATCAAGTAATGGTTGCATTGGTCTTTCTCTCAAACTTTTATCACCTGAGAGAACGGTTTTTCCTTCTAATAGTGAGGAAATTGCAGCTGCAATTCTTATTGTGGTGCCAGAATTTTCTGCATCAATTATTCCATTAGGATTTTTGAATTCCTTTAATCCTTTAACTGTAATATTATTTCCTGCTTCTTGAACTTGAGCACCAAAACTTTGACATGCCTTGATAGATGCTCTTGTATCATTAGAATATAGAACATTTTTGATAATACTTTTTCCATCAACTAGCGTTGATAGAAGAAGAGCTCGGTGAGTATAACTTTTGTTTGAAGGACATTTAATTTTTCCATAAATGGTAGTTTTTTCAATTTCACAACTCATGAACATCAGCTCTCTTGTTATTTATCTCAGAAACTATTGTTTTTCCTTCGTGAGATGAAAAAACCTTCTTTATATTCTGTACATCTCTTTTTTTTACTATGGCAGCAATTGCTGGTCCATTGCCTGAAATTGACGCCCCTAAAGCTCCTCTTTCTAACAATTCTGTAATGATTTGTGGGTCAGAATTGAGAATGGTAGAGGCAGCAAGCCCATTGAGCACCATTGCGTTCCAATAGTCAGAATTTTTTGCAAGTCTCCAAGCTTGTTCAAAAACAGGACTTAGATTTTTTAGATTTTTTATTTTCCCACGCTTTCTTGATCTTGGAATAAAAATTACCGAAGATAAATTTTTTGGACCTTTTTCTGATTTTATTATTTTTCTTTGATAATTGTCAGTTACTACAAATCCTCCATAATAACAACCACAAGCATCATCATATGCTCCCGTGATGCTTACTTTGGTTTGAATAGATGCTTCTACCCCTGCTAGAAGAATTTTTTGGTCACTCCAAGTTGGGTTGAATAGTTTAGCACATGCTAAAGCAACTGCAGATGATGTTGAGCTGGAGCTTTTCAATCCATAACCAGTAGGAACTTCTGAACGAATTGAAATTTCTAATTTATTTTTATTAAGAATTTTTTTGGGTACTACTTTTTCAACTACTTTATTTATTAAACGTGAACTAAAAGTTCCATTTTCTAATTTTAGGACAATGCCTTTTCCAACTGATGTTTTAACAGTTGCTTCAGTTTTTAATGATATTCCTAGAGTAGCACCTTTGCCAGTTGCTATGGCATTTACTATCGAAATAGCTCCATGTAAAGTCGCTTTAGCTGATGACATTTAAAATCCTCCTACAAGAACTCGTTTCATTGCTTCATATGGTGCATCAACACCGTGCCAAATTTTAAACGAACGAGCTGCTTGTCCAAGTAACATTTCATATCCATAAATCACAGTGGCTCCATTTTTTTTGGATTGTTTTATCAAGTCAGTATTCATTGGCATGTAAACAATATCATACACAATTGAATCTCGATTTATGGATTTAGTGGAAATTGGACTAGATTCATTTTTTAATCCAACTGAAGTTGCATTTACAATATAATCATATTTTGATGTAGTTTCACCAACTTCATCTAATGTTAATGAAGTTGCTTTAATCCCAATTTTATTTGCAAACTGAACAATTGTGTTAGCGTTTTGTTTGGTTCTATTAGCAATAGTAATGCTTTCAGCTTTTTCTTTTGCAAATCCTGCAATTATTGCTCTAGCAGCACCTCCTGCTCCAAGCAATAATACCTTTGAATCTTTGATGGTTAGACTCCTTTTTCTGATTGGGTCAAGAAATCCATCCATGTCTGTGTTGTATCCTTTTAATTTTCCATTGTCATTTATGACTGTGTTTGTTGCGCCTATAACACTACAATCTTCATCTAATCTATCAAGAAATCTTACCATCTCAACTTTGTGAGGGATGGTAACGTTGAATCCATCAATTTTTATTTTTTTCAAGGCATCAATACCTTCAGCTAACTCTCCTCTTGGAATTTTATACGCTATGTAAGTACAATCAAGTCCTAAATCCTTAAACGCTGCATTGTGAATGCTTGGTGAAAGAGAATGATCAATAGGATCGCCAATTACTGCAAAAGTTTTAGTCATAGGTTTTTTTCAAATAAACGATTGATATAAGCTTACAATCGGAATCTTCTTATCTTTGCTAAAAATTCACAATTGATTTTACTTCATGCAAACTAAACTGACCCGGTGCAACCGGCTTTCCTAAAGAAACATAGGTAAAAGGACTACCCAAGTACAGGCAAAGGATCCTAGAAATTTTTCCGTATTCTCCCATTGCAAAGGCTATGAGCTTTGTTTTGTTTGAATTGTTGTAAAGCGCTAATATTCGTGAAGAGTCATTACTTGATTTTGCACTAGTAACAATTTTTACATTTGTTGAAAGCTTTTTCATTTGTTTTAGCATTTTATTTAAGGAAGACGAAGGAGGCGTTTTTTTGAAATCGTGCCATGAAACTAATATTACAGTTTTAGTTTTTTTAATATAATTATTCAATGATTTGTTTTTTCGTAACGTGTTAAACTCTACGTCTAACAAAAATGGTTTATACTCTGAGATTAATTTTAGAATGGAAATGCGTTCTTTTTCGTTTCCAGTAAACTTCCCACCTTCAGATTTGGGTCTAAGTGTGCATACACATCTATTCAGATTTTTACTAGCTAATTCTAAAGCCTCTGGAACTTGGGATGGTTTTAAAAAATCAAGTCGTAATTCTGCATAATCTGATTTTTTTATAGCTTTGTTTAAGACTGAATCAAGCTTTTTTGGAGTTTTTTCAGCTATAGAGACACAAGTTTTGTAATGCATTTTTTATTTTTCAAGAATATATTCGTCTGAGACTTCCATCCCAAAATGTCTACCAGTAGCTGGTTTTGAATACACTAGTACTGAGTCTCCTTTCTTTAGATGTGTAACTGATACAAGATGGCCGTTTGATCTGACAAACCGAATAGTTTCAGCATCTTGTGCAATTATTCCTCCTACTTCATCACCTGCTTTTGCTTTAATCATGAGCATTGGCCTTCTTTCTATTTTTGATCTTCCAACAGTTGCTCTTCGTGCTTTGCCTTTAGAGTCAAGAACTAATACTTCTGAACCTGTTTCAATTTCAGAAAGATATTTTGTTTTTCCATCGGGGCTTAAGGTGTAACAATGAACTGCGCCTGCATTTACTCTAAAAGGTCTTGGAGAAGTAAATGATGATCCTACCGATTCGTTATGAACTAAGAACATGAAGTTAGCACGATTTCCAATTAACATTCCCTCACCTCTATGTAACATTGATGCAGTATCAACACAAACTCTTTCACCATCTCCCACTGGTTTTATGTCAATAATTTTTCCAGTTTTTAGATCAAAACTTTTTGTGCCAAGATAAATTAGCGCTTCTTTAACTTCATTAATTGAAGATGTATTGTAAATTACTCCATCAACACCAACCTCAAGTATGGAAAACATCTTGCGTACCTCTTCAGGATTTCTTGCTAAAACAAAGATTTTTGTATGAATTTTATGCAACTTTGCAATGATATTCTCTAGTGGAATTATTTTCCAATCTTTTACCTCTACTATTACAAAATCAAGACCTTTTTTTGCAGATGTAAAGATCTTATCAATGTCTTTGTTAGATAAAACCTTGATTTTCTTCCCAATCTTTTTTCCTTTAGGTTTTGATGAAACATCTTTATCAAGAATTACGTATTTTGCTGCAGTTGATGGATACAGAGTTGCTAGCTTTGTTTTTGTTTTACCAAGGCGTTTAGGATCAAGATACACTATATTGATTCCTTCATTTTTTAACTCGGCAAGAAATTTGCTAAGGTGACTTTTTGCAACTTTTGGTGCAATAATTAATTCTCTACTTTTTGCCAATTTTTTTTGCTGCTTCCTGTGCAGTTTCATTTCTGAATATTATTTCAGCTAATGCTTGTACCATTAGTTCTGGGGTTTTATGAGCAAAGATATTTCTTCCATAAGTAATTCCTTTAGCTCCGGCTTTCATGGCGTCCTCGGTCATCTTCAATATGTCTAAATCAGTTTTTGCTTTTGGTCCCCCAGCAATCACAATTGGTACTGGAGTACCTCTGACAACCTTTGAAAAAGAGTCAATATCGCCAGTGTAAACTGTCTTGACAATATCTGCACCACAGTCTGCTCCTATTCGTGCTACATGTGCAACAATTTCAGGGTCGTGTGGGTCTTTGATCTTTTCTCCTCGAGGATACATCATTGCTAATAGTGGCATATTCCATTTGTGACATTGTTCTGAAATTGATCCAAGCTGTTCTAACATCTCGGGTTCCTCCTTTCCTCCAATATTGATGTGAAGGGAAACCCCATCAGCGCCTAGACGAATTGCTTCTTCAACAGTTCCAGTTAGCATCTTACGATTTGGAGAAGTTGAAAGAGAGGTGCTTCCAGAAAAATGTACTAACAAGCCTACCTTTGTTGGTCTTGGCATTGTTTTGAGAATTCCTTTGTTAATAATTACACTTGTTAAACCGTGATTTTCACATTTGTAAATAACAGAGTGAGGATCTTCAAGACCCTCTATAGGACCATTTGATATTCCATGATCCATAGGGATGCAAAGCATCTTTCCATCTAGGAGAATACGGTTTAATCTAATTTGATGACCAGAAACCATGTTGGATCTCATTCTGTACCTTACTTAAAAATAACGTGAACTCTTTTCTCGAATCATTCTTTATCAAATCAAATAAACTCAAGTAAATTACTAATTTTCCTCTCAAGAATTAAATACCAATTAAAAATCATCAAATTCAAGTCAATTGAGCCAAATTACAGAGCAGATTCATTCAAGTCAAATCGGTGACATCCTTGAAAATTCTCTTGATGGAAAACGACCCGATTTAAACGACTGTAAAAGATTGTTTGAATCCGACGATGTTCATCTAATGGGATTAACAGCTGGTCACTTGACACGAAAACAATTTGGAAAAAAAGCCACCTTTGTTAATAATATTATTTTGAATTACACTAATGTTTGCATTACTGACTGCAAGTTTTGTGCATTTTATCGACCACCGGGAGATGATGAATCTTATACTTTGTCACTTGATAAAATTGAGGCTAGAGTAAAGGCTGCATGGGACATGTTTAAGATTAGACAAGTTCTGTTTCAGGGAGGTCATAATCCAGATTTAGGAGTAGAATATTATGAGGATGCATTTAAAATGATTAGAGCAAAGTTTCCAAAAGTTGGGGTGCATGGTTTGTCTACCTCTGAAATTGACATGATTGCTCGTGTAGAAAAATCATCTACAAAAGAAATCTTGTCGCGTCTTAAAGATGCGGGTTTGCAATCAATTCCTGGTGCTGGTGCAGAGGTTTTGGTTGATTCTGTAAAAGAAATTATCAGCCCAAAGAAAATTTCTAGTGATGAATGGATTAGAATAATGGAAGAATCTCATTCTCTTGGACTGCCTGCATCAGCTACCTTGATGTACGGTCATGTAGAATCTACTCAGGACCTTGCAGAACATTTTCTAAAAATCATGAAACTTCAAGAAAAAACTCATGGTTTTATGGCCTTTATTCCGTGGAGCTTTGAGCCAAACAATACATTGATGCAAAAAGAAAATGTTGTTACCTTTGGCGCTGGAGGTTTGCATCTATTAAAGATGATTGCAATTTCTAGACTGATGTTTGATGGTTTGATTTCACACATACAATCCTCATGGTTAACAAATGGCATTGGAATGGCCCAATTAGCTTTGCAGTATGGCGCAGATGACTTTGGTGGAACGCTCATTGGAGAAGAGGTAGTTTCTTGTACTGGAGCAAGGTCGACAGAGTTAACTGATAAAATTATTATTGATTCAATTAACCAAATTGGTTATCAGGTAGAAGAGAGAGACAACTTTTACCAAACTGTTTGCCTTCACTAGAGGCCTAAACTAGTCCATTTAGAGTCTACGGCCTTTTTTGTAGCGTCATCTGACTTTATCAACTCTTGAATTTCTCGCTCATATCCTTCTTCTTTTGTTTTTTGTGTTGCATCTATTCCAAGCTTGGAGCCTAAATTTACCAGAGGTGAGGCAGGATCCAAAGTGTCCGTTGGGGCATTATCTACAATCAAAGTATCGCGTGCAGGATCTGCTCTGGTAGTAAGTGCCCAAATTACATCATTCATATCGTGCACGTTTACGTCCTCGTCGACGACAATGAAAATTTTAGTGAGTGAGAGCTGTCCCATTCCCCACAAACCCATCATGACTTTTTTTGCTTGTCCTGGGTAGTGTTTTTTAATTGAAATAATTGCCATACCTTGGAACCACGCAGAAGCAGGCATTGAAAAGTCGACAACTTCAGGATGGAACATTCTTATCAATGGAAGAAAAGAGCGCTCAATTACTTTTCCAATGTAAGCATCTTCTAAAACCGGTTTGCCAACAATCGTTGTAAGATAGATTGGTTTTTGTCTTTGCATAATTCCAGTGAGGGTAAAAGTTGGAAAAGGCTCCTTTGGAGTATAGTAACCTGTATGATCACCAAACGGTCCTTCGTCTCTCAAGTCGTTAGGATCCACATAACCTTCTAGAACAATTTCGGCATTTGCAGGAACTTCCAAGTCGATTGTTTTACATTTTACAGTTTTGATGCCTTGTTTTCTTGTAATTCCTGCAAACAAATACTTGTCAAGCCCTTCAGGTACTGGTGCAACTGCTGAAAAAACTGTTGCTGGTTCTGCTCCTATAATTATGGCAGCTTCTGTTTTTTTGCCTTTTTCCTTT
>JAUXKJ010000107.1 GCA_030624325.1 Nitrososphaerota archaeon | reverse complement strand
TTCTGGAAAAATTGAACTATATGCTGAGCATTTAGCAGAAGATGGAGAAGCATTACCAGTCTATTTACCTCCAATAGAAGCTCCAATTACATCTGAAGAAACAAAATATCCTTTAACCCTTATCAGCGGTCATAGTCGATTTCGCACCCACTCCATGTTCGCAAATGTACATTCTTTATTGGATTTAAATCCCGAATTTTTTACAAATAGTCTTCCAACGCAATTGTCACAAAGATCATATTCTTTTAGAATAAGTTTTGCTTTAGGAATAATTTTTTCAAAACTATTACGGTGTTTCAAATGCTGTTTTTGTTGAACGTACATTTTTTATGACTAAATTTTTGTGAAGATTTTATCCCAATCCCATTCGTCGAAGAACGCCTTGCATCTGTCTTCCTTTTGAAGCTTTCATCATGTTTTTAGAGTTCTTGTAATTCTTGAGAAGCTCTTTTACTTCATGTTCAGCCCAACCAGAACCTCGTGCAATTCGTTTAATTCTTGATGCATTTACTAAATCTGGGTCAGCTTTTTCTTCTTTGTTCATACTTTGAATAATGTATCTCCATTTTTCTACTCTTCCTTCAACCTGATCAAGTTGATCTTCTTTAACCATTCCAGAAAGACCTGGCATATTATCCAAAAAACCTCGAAGTGAACCAACTTTTGTTACTTCTTCAAGTTGATAATAGAAGTCATCCATATTCATTTTACCACTTGAAATTCGTTTAAGACGGACATCGTCAGCTTCGCCCTCTAATCTTTTTGCAAGATCTAAAAGAGCTTGAATGTCTCCCATTCCTAAAAGTCGTCCAACAAACCTAGTGGGGGAAAATTTTTCAAGGTCATCAATTCTTTCACCAGTACCCACATACATGATTTGAGAACCGGTTGCTGCAGAAGCTGCAATTGCACCTCCACCTTTTGCAGAGCTATCAAGTTTTGTAATTACTATTCCCCCTACAGGAATTGTTTTGTGAAAAGCTTCTGCTTGAGAAAAGCATTGTTGTCCAATAGTTCCATCAATAACTAACAAAGCAAGATCAGGTTCGGCAACTTTGTTAATTTGCTTCATTTCATCCAAAAGAGTTTTTTCTTCTTTATGCCGGCCTGCAGTATCAATTAATATTATATCTAAATCGGAATTTACAAAATGTTTGATTCCGTTTTTTACAATTTGAGGAGAATCTTTAGTTTTTTCCTCACCATAAACCTCAACATTTGCTTTTTCACACATTGTTTTTAGCTGTGTTAATGCTCCTGGTCTGAAGGTATCAGCACCAACCACACCTACTTTGTAGCCTTGTTTTGTCAAAAATTTGGAAAGTTTAGCAGTAATTGTGGTTTTTCCGCTTCCCTGAATGCCCAACAAAAGTACTTTGTTTTGCTTGCCTGCTTTGAAAGAAAATTCAGTTTCGTTGCCTAGAAGTTTTGCAAGCTCATCGTAGAGAATCTTTACGATATGATCTTTTCTTGATAAACCAGGTGGAGGAGTTTCATTAAGAGATCTTTCTTCCAAATTTTTTGTAATCTCTAGTACTAATTTTACATTAACATCAGATTGCAACAAGGCACGCTGAACATCTTTAGATAGTTCTTTGATTAGCTCTTCATCCACTCCTGAAGAGCTTACAATTTTCTTAATTGCTGCACGTAGATTATTTTTTAGGGTATCAAGCATTATTATCTAATTTTGCCTCCAGTATTTCAAATCTTCCTCTGTATCCATCCCAGATTTTCTTTGATTTTTCAATTTTAATTGGTTGTGAAAACAAAGGACAATCAATCACAAAAGTTTCTGCCTCACCACCTTCAAAACTGAGATTAAAACCGTGTTTTTGAGATAATTTTTCCAAGGTTTCTAAATCTTGTTTTGTAACTTCTTTTCCTAGCCATGAATCATCCAGGCCTCCTGATGTAACACTAATAATGATAAATCGAAATTTTGATTCCAATAATTTTTTCATATACTCTTTTTGGTTTTTTTTCCACAGTGGTGAAATTAAAGTAATCCCAAGAGTTTTTGAAACATGTTCAAATCGTTTTTTTTGATATTCGCTTAATATTCCACCGTGAACAATTCCTTCTATACCAAAATTTTCTTTAGCTTGAATCAAAATTTCTTTTAAAGTATTTACTTCTGCATTAGGATTTGTAGAATCAACTTTGATTGAAATTTGGGGAATATTCATTGATTGTGACTGTAATTTTGTAAATTGGATGTTTGGATAATGTAACAATTCACTTTCATAGGACATTGGAAAAATAGTTGCAACGCATACAACTTGGTGACCTTCCATCTTGACTTTATAGATAGAATAAGTACTATCCTTTCCACCAGAAAATAATACTACGACTTTCACTATAGTAATTTTAGAAAAGCTCTATTTCATGTTTTGATTGTTTACAAATGAAAAGCCGTGGATGCTTCAAAACTCATAATCTTCATCAAAAATCAGATGGCTTTTCCACTCATCATCAGCATCCAGAGTTGGATTTAATTCGCATTATTTTAGTGATGATTTGTTGTATGGTTCCTTTATAACGCATTTTAGCAAATTTATGAAGATAAGGTACACAATTGCACACCTTCTTTAAAAATTCCTTGAACTATAGTCACCCTTATCTAATTTTTCAGATAGGGTGTACAACTGCATACGAATTTAACGACAATCGATAAAAATAGAACGCCCCCTTCCTACG
>JAUXKJ010000101.1 GCA_030624325.1 Nitrososphaerota archaeon | reverse complement strand
GGATTCAAGATTCTTGGAGAAAAAAGAGGATTTACAGAATCTCATCAAATAGCAGTAAATGTTCTGGACTATTCTGATGGAGGAAAAGTGGAAGTAGATTTAGAGAAAGCAAACATAATTGTAAATAGACAATTAATTCCTGGTGACATTAAAGCTGGTCGTAATTATTACCATCCTGGTGGAATTAGATTAGGTGTATCAGAAATTACAAGACTTGGAATGAAAAAATCTGAGATGAAAGAAATTGCTTCATTTATCAAAAATGTGATTATTGACAAAAAGGATCCCAAAAAATTAACTTCGAAAGTAAAGTCGTTTAGAAAGAATTTTCAAAAAGTACATTATTGTTTTGATAAAAAACTTGGAGCATATGATTACGTAAAACTTCGCTGAAACCTAACTAGTATAATCTGTTAAAAGTAGCTGATCTCCTTTGCTTTTTCCAAATACTAGATCTATTTCATCAGATAAATTGTGAATTCTTCCTTTAAGATAAGTACCAACTTCGTATTTTTCTACTAAACGTTTTGCGAGTTTAAGATATTTCTCAACAGAGGCTCTAGTAATTGTTTGAATCAGATTATGTCCACAGGTACAGTGTTGTAACAAGGGTAGCCTTCTGTAAGTTCTTCCACACGCAGTACATCGAAAATTTTGTCTCCCATAAGCTCTCAAGTTTCCCATTATATCTGGAACAAGATGAGTTGTTACTACATATGATACAATTTTATTTGTATCAACTGCATTGATGAGTTCAGCATTACGAATTTGTAGATCAAGTTTGTCTAACATTGAACCAAGTGTAGAGTAAGCACTCCTAGATTTTGATGTAGTAAGAGTTGATGTTTGATGTGTATAATAATATCCATAAAATTCTTCCCTAGTTTCAAGTCGAGATTTTATTGTCTGGACCGAAGTTACTTCAGTAGCTTTTTGACTTTGAATGGTTGAATCAAAAAATGCAAGTGGAAAGAATTTTGTTACTTCAAAATTGTGGGCTTGAGGTTGTGATTCGTGTGGAAGCACAATGGGTTGTATCAAAAGTGGAGCATCCATAAGCCCACCAATTTTGTCAGAAAGAAATTGTCTTGAAAAATTTAACAAACTATCCATTAGTAGCATTATTGAATCTGCATCACCGTCGGCATCTCTTCTTTTTGCAGAATGCCAGATTGGAGTACCAAAACATACGTGTGTTTCTGTAAAACCAATTATTCTTCCAACTATTCCAACCGAAGTATGTGGGGCAAGACCAATTATCAAATGACCAACAAGTTCATCGATGTTTTTTACTTTGTAGAATGGTTTTTTCCCATAAAACTTTCCCAAAAGAATATCTACATACTTGCAAACATCAACAAGGTATCTCCCACTTTCATAAGGAATAATGACATCTTGCATTCGAAGTTCAATCATTTGATCCGAGTTAGTAAGTGGTTTTCCGTTAAGGTCTTGAGTGTATCCAAGTTCCCTTAGTTTTTCAATTGATGTTCCAATCCATGATGGCTTAAAGTGAGTAAGTGAAGAGTTTGTTGCATCAAACCTTACTGTTCCATCTTTGAAAACCGTTAGGTGTTGACTTTGTCTGATTAATCCTTTTTCAAGTGGTTCGGCAATTCTGTCTTGATTAATGAGTTCTTTAACTCCTTTGAATGGTTCATGAGCACGAATGCCAATTTTTTCTTGTGCAAGAAATAATTTCTCTTTTAATGGAAATGATTGGAAAGAATTAGCAACAGCGTCTTTTTTGCATTTTTTACAAAATGAAGTGTCTAATTTTGCTCTACAAACACGACAGATGTATTCAATTGTTGTTTTATTTCCACAGTTAGAACAGATGATTCCGATAGAAATTTTGTTACATTTCTTACATATTCTGTTGTTAATGTTTGTGTAAAAGTTTTCAGTGTTTGAAGCTTTGAGTAAATCACGGGTTGGACCACCTTTAGTTCCTATTGGAAATAATGTGTGAACAGGAGGTTTCATTAATCTAGGTGCAGCTTTTTCAGGCCGTCCAATTCTTACTCCAACTGAAGTTGAGAATTTGTTTCTAATTTTAATTCCAGAAGTGTTAGAAATTATTTTTGTGACTGAAAGTGATTCATCAATTTTTATTGGTTTTCTAAAAAGTAAGTTAAAGAAAATTTTTGCCTCTTCACCTAGTAAAACTATAGAGTCATTTGAAACTTGGTGTGGTACTCCAATTTTTTCTAAAATTGTTTTTGAGTTTTTTGGAAAAATTATAGAGTCATCATTAATTGAAAGAGGTTGTAAGATTTCTTTTAATTCAGAAACAGAAATGAGATCCCAATAATAAAGATATTTTGGATGAAGAGGTATTTCAAAGGCAAGAGAAATTTGTAAAGCTTCGTCAAATGAAGGAATGTTGTTAAGAAATTTTTCAAATTGGTTTTTTGGATCATGAGGTTCATATTTTGAAAGTTTTTCTCGTAGTTCTTCTTTCCATATTTCTTCTACGTAACCTGTTGGAACAAGTTGAGCGTTGTTTTCTACAAAATCACCAAACGAAATTAAAATGTCGCCTAGATGGAGAATTTTTTTAATTTTGTTTTTTAACTCAATTCCATGTTTTGTGTTTTGAATTTTTACTACGTTTCCATTTTCTAATCTAACAATTGGAGTTTCAATAGAGTCAACAAATGAAACCGTGGCACCCTTACCAGGTATGTCAAGTTTAACTTGAGTTCCAACAGTTACTGTATGATCTAAAATTTCTGCAATAGCAGGATGAATGCCGACACATGCAAACCCAGTATTACAAGCCCTTCCGTAACGTAATCTAAAACCTCCAACTTTGTTTGGCATTGATAAAACTGATCTTCCTGTGAT
>JAUXKJ010000072.1 GCA_030624325.1 Nitrososphaerota archaeon | reverse complement strand
GTGTGAATGTGACCAGGATGTATAATATCAAAAACTCCTCCAGCTAACACTACATGTAATGAACTTCGTCCAACTTCAGTAAGCGTATTTCTATCCTCGTTTACAAGTTGGTTTTTTATTAATCCATCAATCTTTGAGTTAATTGTATCTACTGAAAGCATACTTTTTTTCCTAATTAGATCAATTGGCGATTTTCCATCAATTTGGCATATGTACATGGCAGAAAGAATTACCTTTTCACTTAATTCCAATATTTTTTCTATTTCTAGACCCTCTCTTTAATTCATCGATAAAGATTACATTTTTGGATCAAGGCCTTTTGCCATTCTCAATGCATCTACAAGACCATCTGCATACCCAATACTCAAAATTGCCACTTCGTCTTGACCATCTTCTAGGAATTTCTCTGCATCTCTAATGTACAATTCTGTATTTTCCAAAATTTCTTGAAATTCTTTTTGATCTTTATAGTATGGTTCAACTTCTTCAAGTGCCTCTCTAACCATTGGAACATATTTTTCTATCATCTGAACTGAAATCTTTTTTGTTTTTTCAGAATTATCAAATGGCTCATCAATACATTTTCCTAATATCTTCAAGGCATCTGATTCAGTAAAGTGCAATCTGCCTGGAATGATTACGGTATGTGGTGGCTTTCCAAAATCTTTTTTCTTCAAACTAGATATTTTGCCTGAAATAATCAATTGATCCTTAAATCCTATTCTTGATGCAACTATGGCGTAAGTATTTGAGCTTATGACATTTCTTCTTTGACCTTCTTCTGTTTTTAATAATCCATTTAACGCATCTTTTGGATCCAAGAAAAAATCCTTGTCTTGATTGTACTCTAAAAGAAGTATTGTGTGATTTCCTTCGATAATATTTTTGTAAATTATATAGTATGGTGTTGTAAGTGATTTCATTTCATTCATTATTGTTGCAATTCTTCCAACTTTGTAAAAATGTAAACCACATTCCCCTATCATTGAAGTAAGTGATGATGAAGCATGAATGGAATACGTCTTTATTTTTTCATCAATTGCTCTTGTCCTTAATTCAATGTGTGTTGTTGCAATGTATGGATCTCCATATGAAAGTAAAACTACTTTTTTCTTCTTTGCATTTTGTAAAATCTCTTTTCCATCTTCTACTAACCACCTTTTTGCAGGTTTGAATTCTCCTTTCGTTATGTTTTTGATTTTAGCTAAATCAGATTTTCCAATTGGGCTTGTAAACTGTTCAAGATATACAATATCTGCCTTTGATAAAATGTCTAGCGCCTCACTAGGAATTGATTTGAATCCAGAAATTCCTAAACCTACAAACCAAAGCATTACTGCATCTTTCTGTCATGAAGTCTTTTTAAATGCTGAAGAGTTTTCTTGAGAATCTCTATTCCTCTTAGATACTCATCAATTGAAACCTTCTCATCAATAGTATGGGCTTCATGTGGGTCTCCTGGACCATATGTAACAACAGGAATCTTCCATTGATTTCCAAGAACGTTCATGTCTCCTGTACCTGTTTTTCTGATTAGAGTTGGTCTTGAATGTTCTACCTCGATAATCCCTAGAGTAAATGCCCTAACTAATGGTGAATTATGAGGTGCTTCAAATGGTTCTGTTTCATCAAGAATTGAATAAAATGCCTCCACTCCTCGTTTCTCTGCAATTTCTTTTACCAGTGTTGCAATTTTTTGTTCAGTAGATTTACAGTTCATGTCTACGGGGATTCTAATATCAAAAGTAGTCTCACATTCTTTTGGAGTTACATTATGACTAATTCCTCCTTTAATTTCAGTCATTGTTGCAGTCAGTAACATTCCTTTAGTTCTACCCTCCTGACCTGTTTCTAATCCTTCTTTGAGTTCTTTTGCAAAAATCATTGATTCCTGAATTGCATTTTTTGAAAGCCATGGCGCACTTGCATGAGAGCTATCCTCAACACTAACTCTGAGATTAATTGCTAACCTTCCTTTGTATGCAATTGTGACTTGTTTAACTCCACTTGGCTCTCCAAATACTGCATAATCAATACCCATATCTTTTTTTACTAGATTTTTTATTCCTGTAGCACTTCCTTCTTCATCTACAGCTGCTACAAAAATTATAGTTCCATTGTTATTTTGAATTGCTGCTGCAGCAAATAACATTGCAATTAATGGTGCTTTTGCATCTGATGCCCCACGTCCATAAAGTGAATCTCCTTCTTTTCTAACTTTGACTTTTCCTGGAACAACATCCATGTGTCCACATAACATAATTTTTGGTGAACCTGTTCCTTTCTTTGCAATTAAATTTCCTACTTCATCAATTTTAATATCTTCAAATCCTAAATCATCACATTTATCAGCTAAAAAATCTGTCATTGGTTTTTCACTGAGAGATGGTGTGTAAAGTCTGAGTGCTTTCTCAAGTGTCTTCACTGCAAAACTTGGTGTTACTGTAAAATGAGAATTCAATTCTTACTTGCCTATATTTAATGCATAATCCAGCATTAAAGAAGGAATATCTACTTCACATACTCTAACTGTATTCTTGTATTCCGTTGTATTGTTAACCTCATGGACTACTAGTCCTTTTTCATCACTTTCCATCAAATCTACACCTACGATATCCCCCTGAACTGCATTTTTTGCCTTAATACACATTTCTTCCATTTCTGGTGTAACCTTACATGGTTCTGCTACTCCTCCAAGTGCCATATTCGTTTTCCAATTTCCATTTCCAGAAGTTCTGTAAATCGCTGCAACTATTTTATCTCCTACCATTATAGCTCTAATGTCTCTTGGTGGTCTTTTTACAAATTCTTCTAGATAATGAATTTGGTGAATTGGGTACATATTTTCTCTACTTTCAATAATTCCATCAGCTGCTTCTTTGTAGTTTAATTTTGAAATTAATCTGCCCCAACTACCAACTGTTGGTTTGATTACTCTAGGGAATCCTTGTGTTTCTAATGCTTGTAAAGCTGCTTCTTTTGAAAAAGCAACTGTTGCATCAGGTGTTGGCACTCCAAATTTCTTTAGTAACATGTGTGTGAATAATTTATTTCCTGCAAAAATACCTGTATTGAGACAATTAATTACCTTGACTCCAAGTCCTTCTAAGGCTGCAGTTGAATGCAAGTTTCTATAGTAACTCACACATCTCTGAATAACTATACCATAATCTTCAGGTTTTTTTTCTAAATTTAATGCTAGTTTCTTACAATTAACCATCTGAATGTTGATGTTGTTTTTTTTACCTGCTTCTAGTAGAGCTTTTTCTTCCCAACGGATGTTATCGTAAAGAATAGTAACGTCAGGACTCACTGTCCCCAATCCTCGCCAACCGTTTGGGCAGGCTTTAGATCAAAACCATCTGAACCTTTTGCTAATTCAAAACTTGCACCACATTCCGGACATGTAACAATCTCTCCTTCAAGTGCATCACTTGGTATGGAAATATCTGCATC
>JAUXKJ010000022.1 GCA_030624325.1 Nitrososphaerota archaeon | reverse complement strand
GTCTGTCCTCCAAAACTTTTCTTGCTTTTGGATCATCAAGATACGGTTTAATCATTCCAGAATTGATTATTCCTGGATTGATACAAACGCACCTTACATTGCTTCTGGCATACTCGACTGCAATTGATTTTGTGAACATGTTAATTGCAGCCTTTGTTGCAGAATACACTGCTAAATGAACTCTGGGAATTGCTCGCTCGCTTGAAATAGAACCAATATTGATTATGCAACCGGTTTTTTTTTCACGCAAGCTTGGCAGAACTGCGTTAGTCATTTTGAAAACTCCCAACATGTTAACATCAATCAATCTCGTAATTTCAGATTCAGACATTTCATGAAAGTGAATTGGATCATTTATGGTTCCAGCACTATTTACTAAAATATCGACTTTGCCATAACTATTTAAAATCTGGCTCATGGTCTGAATAACTTGAGATTCATTTGTAATGTCACACGAAATTGCAACCGTGGCGTCTTTATCTGGAACTTCTGATCTTGCCCTTTCAAGTGAATTAAGATTTCTTCCAAGCAAAACAACTTTTGCTCCTTCTTCTACTAATCGTTTAAGAATACTTACTCCGATTTCACTGGAAGCCCCAGTAACGATTGCGACTTTGTCTTTTAATCGCATATTTTTAGAATATACAAGTCATCTTAAATTACTTGTGTTAATTTTCGACCTTTGTTGATTCTTTTAGGTATGATAAAATTCCAGTATAATCAATGTCTCCAAACCCATCCTCTACTGCTTTATTGTAAACTTCAAGTGCTTGTGAGGCCATTGGAAGTTTTAGGCCATACGACTTTGCAGCATCATTGATAGTATCAAGATCTTTTTTTAAATTTCTGAGGGTAAATGTTGGCTCTACTTTATCTTTGATCATTTGGTAAGCTTTGTTTTCGCTCATGCCTGTTTTGAAGTAAGTTGAATTTAGAATTTTCAAAAATGTTTCAGGGTTTACTTTTGCACCACGTGTAAGCGTGATTCCTTCTGATAACGCAAGTGCGAGCATTCCTATTTGTAAATTCATTGCAAGTTTTACAGAATGTGCAGTTCCGTTTTCTCCTAAAAAGAAAGTCTTGTGTGCTATTGTTTGGAAAACCTTTTTGTGTTTTTCAAATGCCTCTTCATTTCCAGATGCCATCATTACTAATTGTCCATTTATGGCCACATTTGGACCACCCATCACGGGAGTATCAAGCATGATTATTCCTTCATCATGGAATTTTTTTGCTATATTTTTTGAATCATTTGGGTTAATTGTACTCATATCGGCAACAACCAAATCATTATGCTTTCCTTCTACAATGCCATTTTGACCAAATGATACTGCTCTTACTGCATCTGCATCTTTTACCACTGTTAATACAAGTTCTGAATTCTTTGCAATCTCTTTTGGTGAATCAAAGCTTTTGGCTCCTTTTTCTACAAGCTCTTTTGTTTTTTCTTTAGTCCTATTGTATACATTTAATTTAATTCCTGATTCTAAAAGATGAAGACCTACTGCCTTTCCTAACATTCCTGTCCCAATAATCCCTACCTCTGTCAATGACTCTTGGCAATTGTTTGAGTATTTATTTTCTTTAAAAAAAATCTAGATAGACTATCTTCGTTCTTCTCCTTTGATTTTCCATTTCTCTCTACCTAATCTAGAGGCTTCAAATTCCAAGTGACCAATTATCTTGTCTCCTTTTCGGACTATTCCATAATCGGACTTTTTAAAGTGGAAAATTTTCTCCTTGGTTCTGTAACCGCCTTCAATAACTTTGATTTTAAATCGTTTACTTGCTTTAACAATTAATTTACGTGCAGCTTGGACATCTCCCATCCAAGAAACCATTTCAAATGTTCCAAAATTATTTGTTATAATTTCATATCCATATGCTCTGGCCTCCATTTTCAATTCCTGCTTTTTTGCTTCTTCATTAATCCATTCTACAATCTTTGCACTATATCCCTTCTCAACTCCAAAAGTTTCTGAAAACTTCATGACTATCAGTTCAAACTATACTAGATGAATAATAATGTCAGAAACCGTTCAATCTATGTTAAACTAAAATAGACTTGAGATAAGTGAATCATTGTGCTTACCATTGATTGCAGAGACGTAGAGTCTATAAAAAAGGAATTACTTGTTTATGTCTCAGATCAAATTGGGGCGATTCCAACAATAAAGATACATGAATTCATGTTATCACCAATAAATGATGAGGAAACAATTGACAAAACACAAGTAATTACTGCTATCAAGGAATTTCTTGACTCTATAGGCGAGGGCACCAATTTTGCCGTAATTTCTAAAGAAGAAATTGTTTTAATAAAATCAATATATGGAAAAAAAATTGAAAGGGAACCACAGCCTCAAAGGTCGTTGTTTTCTTGCTCACACTGTGGGTTTGTAACCCAATACGAAGTTGAATACAACAACCACATTAAGATACATTACCTCTAATTGTCTTTGAGATTTCACATAATTCGGAGGATTATTTATAAAAGCTAAAAACCAAATAATCGTATGACAGATTCTACAAAGAAGGAAACCACCTCAAAGATTTACTGTGAAAAGTGCGATACTGTATTTGATTCAAAGAAAAAGTATGATGCCCATTATTCTAAACACGATTCAAACGTATATTGTGAATCATGCCCAATTGATGTTGCTGTATCAAAAATTGTAAATTTGTTCAAAAGAGCCAAATAATCAAAATACGATAAATTCTGGAATAAATTTGGAATAAGTTTTTTAAATTATTGAAGATTGGGAATGCTACATGAGTAAAAAAGGAATAATTGTTGGTGCAATTGCTGCTGCAGTAATTATTGGAATTGTAGCATCTTATAGCTCATATGATGCAGAAGAGTCTCTTAACTTGGACATGGGACAAACTCATGGTACCGTTTCGACAGCAATGGGTTCGCCAATTTTGGGTTCGCCAACGGCTTCTATAACAATTATCGAATTTGGTGACTATCAATGTCATCAATGTTACAACTGGTTTCACAACACCAAACCTGCCATATTTGAAAATTATATTGATACTGGAAAGGCAAACCTCATCTTTGTTGATTTGGCTATTCTAGGTCGTGACTCTCCAAAAGCTGCCGCTGCAACATATTGTGCAGAAGAGCAGGGAGCCTATTGGGAGTTTCATGATTTGCTTTACACTTCTCAGGAATCACAAATTGATAATGGATGGGCAAGCCCTGAACGTCTAAAGGCATTTGCCTTTTCTCTAGGACTAGACATGGATTTGTTTGATAATTGTCTTGACTCTGGTAAATTCCTAAAAAGAGTTCAATTCAACACTAATGAAGCCAAAAAACAAGGTGCTACTGGCACACCAACATTCATTATCGTAAGTTCTGACGGGCAGCAAAAAATTGGTGGAGCACAACCCTTTTCTGTCTTTAAGAACGTAATTGATTCAATGATTTAGTATGCCTGCAGCAATAAAACTTGTTTTTTCAAATTACAAGTATATCATTTTGGCAGCAGCGATTTTTATCGGATTGCTAATCCCTCTTTTGATAATTTCTGAATACATTTTCTTAGAGCCCTATGTGGTTAGTCATTTACCAAGTGGAACAGAATTTGGTTTTGCTTTGATTGTAATTGTTTCTGTATTATCTGGGTTGGTACTTTCAATGAATGTTTTTAGAATTAACAATTTTCGCAGTGTTGCAAAAAAGAAAATGGGCGGTGGTGTATTAGGATCTATAATTGGGGCAACAGCTGGTGCATGTAGTTGTGGGCCAATTGGATTTGCAATAATCTCTACATTTGGCGCAGCCGGTGGTGTCGCTACTTCGTTTTTGACAAACTATGAAATTCCACTCAGACTTGCCGCAATTGGGATTTTGGTTTTTGTCTACTATACCACTACGAAATCTTTGGCAGTTGAATGTAAGATCAAAAGATAAATTGTTAAATTAATTGGCTGTCTGAACCTCATAACCTCGAGATAGAACATGTAAAGGAGAGATCCAGACGCCTCGAGTTTTGTATTTGTTCATTTGGATTTCAAATTGTGGCTGTTGAATTTGATCAAACTAAAAAACAAAAATCTTAATTCTTTTCAATTTTTTGAACGTAGGTTTTGGTCATTTGGTTTGGAATAGTTATCAAAATCCACCCAAAACCCATGAGAACCTTCGGCTGTCAAGAAATTCAGAAAAATTCCTGGTTCTAATCATCGAAAATACTTTTTTTAAAAACCTAAACCATTTGGGCAAATTTTTGTAACCTTGTTGCCTTTCATTAGGTTATTTCAAGTGAAATTACAAAGATGACAATCATTTACATCCCAATCAGGCCCAGTAGAAGAGATTCTGAATCTGACGAAACAAACGAATCCGAAGAAGAATAAGACTCGAATTAAGATCTGATCTGTTGAAAAGAATTTGGCGGAACCTGTTTTTTTTCAAAAATTTCTGGATGAATGATTTTTGCTAAAATTTCAATCCCTATAACTGTCCTTATGCTTGGTTTGCTGAAAAAAGAATTGCCATCAACTGCATAAACGTTTTTTTCATTTACAGCACGCAACTTGTTCCAACTTTGATCGGAAGCAAAAATCTTTTTGTATTCAGCTAAGGTACGATCTAAATCAAAACCACAGGGCATTAAAATTAAAAAATCTGGGTCACATTTTTCTATCTCATCAAAACTCAAACGCCGAGATGCTTCACTTGTTGAGATGATTTCATTATTTCCTCCTGCAACTTCAATCATTTCTGGAACCCAATGACCAGAAGTAAAGAACGGATCCAACCACTCTATAGCTAATACCTTCGGACGTTCATCAAATTTTTGATTTTTTATAAAATTAATTCTTTTTTTGAGAGATTCAACTAAATCTTGACCTTCCTTTTCTTTGTTGACTAATTTTGAAATTGTGGTAATACTTGCTAGGACTCCATCTAAGTCATGAGGGTCTAGGGGTTGGATTAATGGTTTTTTTTCTAGAATGCTTTGTGCTTTGTTTACATGGCTAGTGTGTGCAGAACATACCTCACAGATATCTTGTGAAATAATAAGATCAGGATTTGCCTTTTTGAGATTATCTTCATCTAATTTGTAAATCTCTTTTCCTTCTTGCATTAATTGAACAATTTTATCATCAATTTCCTTGCTTGTCATTTTTGAAGGATCAAAAACAGAATTTATGACTCTGGGTTTTGAAGTTGCATCCTCTGGATAAAGACATTCATGAGTCACTCCAAAAATTTTATCGCCAACTCCAAGTTCGTAAAGCAACTCAGTTGCACTAGGAAAAAAAGAAACAATTCTTTCTACTGCCATAATTTTTGTAATTAGTTTTCCATTTTAAACATCATGTATCAACTAGAGGTCAAAGACAAAAAATAGTCATATTAATACAATAAATTGTTCCTACTGAAAATGGATGGATCTTAACTCTCAAGCTATTAGAAAAGCAATTGAGGAAAATTGGAAAGAATACCTCTCAAAATACGGCCACCTTTATTCATCAAATTTTTTGAGTGGAACAAGCCCACCTTCAGTCTTTGTAGGCTCGTACAATTATCCCAAAGTGGGAGTAGGCCCCATGGTTCCACCTATTCATGGAGATACTAGCCTACTAGATATTCCAGAAAAATGGTCTGGAAAAACCCTTGAAGAGATTGTTAATTTCCGTCTTAGCCTGGTTAGGGGAATCCAAAAAGTATCAGTTTTAAAACCAGAGGGAAGGTTAATTGAAAATCTTCAAGAGGTTGCAATGGCCTCAAGACCAATTGACTCTGATATTGAATTTCTAAAAAATACGGTTCCAGTAACGACTATTGATGGTGAAAGCGCACCCTTTGGGCCACTAGGAGAAATAAAGAAAATCAAATTTTCTGGAACAACATCTGTCAAACCAATTGAAAAAGTCTACTATGACAAAGACCTCAAGGCACAAGATGCCGTTCTAAAACTATACAACAGTGGAATTGAAATTTCACAAATTCAAAAATGCTTTAGTATTGGGATGCTTGGAAAAAAAAGAAAACTTGTCCCAACCAGATGGAGCATTACTGCAACAGATGACATCATTTCAAACTCGTTAGTGTCTGAAATCTTAGATTTTGATTTGATAGATTCATGCAGAGTTTTTCCATTTAATCATCTAGGTAATACCTTTTCAGTAATTTTATTTCCTCATCGTTGGTTGTATGAGATGGTGGAAGCATGGCACACAGAACAAGGACGAATTGGATTTGGTTCTGATATTGAAGATGCAAGAGGAATCGATCATCCTCCAGCAATTGCAGGAGCTTACTTTGCAGCTAAACTTGGAGTAGCAGAGTATCTTTTGACAAACAAAATTCAATCTTCAGTTCTTGTTTTAAGAGAAATCAGACCTGAATATGCAGTGCCTGTTGGAGTTTGGCAAATTCGAGAAGGAATTCGTAAAGCTATGAAACAAAAACCATACTTTGCTGACTCTTTTGATGAGGCACTAGATCATGCATGCAAAACAATGAGCATAGGTAAATTAGAGTGGTTAGCCAAAGGAAAACTTGTAAAACAAATGAAACAAAAATCAATAACAGAGTTTTTCTAAACAGACT
>JAUXKJ010000054.1 GCA_030624325.1 Nitrososphaerota archaeon | reverse complement strand
CAGATAAAGCAAAGATTACTTCTTGTTCTGGATGATGTGGACTATCAACCATTCGTGCAATTCTCTTTTTTCCAGATTTTTTGAAGTAAATTCTGTAGGTGCTAGTATGTGCAACAACATTTCCTCCTATAGGACGGGTTGGATCACCAAAAAATACATCGGGAGCTGCCATAACTTGGTTTGTTGCAAGAGCAGCACAGTTGTATGTTTCAGCAATTCTTACTAAAAGATGAACAAAGTGATTAAGTTTTTGTTGTCGAGCCGCTAGTGTTCCTCTACCAAGATATTCTGCTCTAAACAGCCCTACAGCAGAGTCTACAATAATTAATTTAATGTTATTTTCTTTAATTACAGGTCCAGATTCTTCAAGAATTAGAATTTGGTGTGCGCTGTTATATGCTCGCGCCACTATAATGTTATCTAATACTTTTTCAGGATCCATTCCCTGTGCTTTTGATATAGAAACAATTCTTTCTGGTCTGAATGTGTTTTCTGTATCAATATACAAAACTCCTCCATCCAAGCCCCCTTCTTCTTTAGGTTTTTGAACTTGAACACACATAGTATGGCAGAATTGAGTTTTTCCGCAACCAAACTCACCGTAAACTTCGGTTAGTGCCTGAGATTCAACTCCACCATCAAGCAATAGATCAAGACAGTCAGTGCCAGTTGAGATTTTACCGATTTCTTGTCTTCTTTTATAGATATCAGTTGCACTTACAAAATCTTGTGCGAGTACTCCCTCGTCAATAAGCTGCTGGCGAGCTTTGTTTACTATTTTTTCGGCAGTTTCTTTGTCCATTCCTGTTAGTTCTGCTAGTTCTACTGGCCCTCTAACGATTAGATCCATTATATTATGAACACCGGCATCAGATAGTTTTTTGGTAGTTACTGGACCTACTCCCTCAAGGCTATCTAATCGTAAATCTTCTGTCACACCATACCATAGGATGCCATCATTATCAATCTGTCTAAGACAAAAAGTGGCCAGTAAGGTTAACAGAAATTTGACTAAATTATAATGAGCCGATCATATTTATCGAAAAGTAAAAAATTGATTTTATCGTCTTCTTCGTCTTTGACCAGGTTTATTTTGACCTGGGAAACGGTTAAGAACAAGTCTCTTTCTAAAATTGCTTTTGTTACGTAGGCTAGAGTTCGTTCCTATTCTTTTTTTTCCTTCAACCTTTGGGGTTTGTCCTCTAACTTTCCCTGCCTTTGTAAGCGAGCCGTGAGTTGCCATGACCTACCTCATCGTAAATTGAATTTATGCTTTTGGGTGAAAATTGATTCTACCAATATTTTACTTTGATTTTTTCGAGTATTCTTTCGTGTTCAGGTCCTCGCCTTCTTGCATATCTTTCCATTGCTCCTAGTGGAACTCCTCCAAGAGATCTTGCAAGAAGATTGAACATCTTACTCTTAACGGAACCATTTCTTGCAGTTTTTGTCATGAATTTCTGAATTCCATACTTGAAGTTATGTTGCCAAGTCTTGTACAATACACCTAATTGAGCTGGACTCATTTCAGTTCCAATATTGAAAAATTCGGACTTTTCTAACAATCCAATGGGTACAAAGGTAAGTGCAGTTGTTGTAAACATGGAATCAGGTTGTTCTTTTTCTAATTCACTTAGTAGTTGGATTGTTTCCCAAGAATCCTCAGGTGTTTCATCATTGTCTAGTCCCATAATTAATGTAAAAGCTGGAACCCAATAGTTTTCATTTAAAGTCTTTACAGCCTCTTTTACTACCCAATGCCATTCTTCTGGCTGATATGGAGCCAATTTTCTATCAGCATATTTTTCAATCAATCTTAGACTACCAGTTTCTAAGCCACATTGAATTCCACTAAAGTTATCAGGGCCAGTTTTCATGATTTTAGAAATATTTGGAATTAGTTTTTCATCTGCAATTGCTCCTGCCAAGGTTCCATGGGTAGGATTTGTATGTGACACACCAGTGGACATTATAGCTGTGAACAATTCTTCTAGTGCTTCTCTATTTGGTTCCATTTGTTTTGTAGTTGTAGGATCCATACCATAAACAAAAATATCATCACTATGTACCCAAGCAGATTTTGCTCCACCCTTTTTGATGTTGATTTCAATTTCTCTCTTAACTTTTTCAGGTGTGTAATATCGTAAGGACCTTAATGTAACATCACAAAACTTGCATCCACGTCCACATCCACGCATTACCTCTACCATACCATGCATACTTGGTTCTACAATGTCTGGAATTTGTTCAATATCAGGCCTATCCCAGAAATTAACAAATCTTCCGTGAAGAGTTTCATCTCCTCTTTTGAATTCTTTGATATTTACTTTAAAGTCACTTCGTTTTCTAAAAGGATCCATATTTTCAAAATCTCCGTTAATGAGATATTTGAAAAACCTCCCAGCATGACCGTCTATTTCTGGTGCAATACCACCAAGTTCTCCTTCCAGTAAAGCATACAGTCCATATTCTTTGATTTTTTTTGGGTCGTAGTTGTATTGCCACGTTCCAGAACCACCAACAACAACTTTTGCATTGCTGCCATTTTTTTTCTTTGCAGCATTTATTTTCATATGCAAGTCTTTGCAGTAAAATTCATCATAAGAGGTCTGTTTTCTTCCATAAGTAAATGTCATAGTTACTGGACCCATACCAAGTGGATCCATCTCATATGTGCCGATAACTTCTGTTTCAGGTCCAATGAATTTTTCAATATGATCAGGATGAGCAATTACTACGTCTTCACGTTTGAATCCATCTCGTAATAGACCTGCTTCTACTTTTCTTAATCCATATGGTGCATATTTTGCAATGCCATTGACATGTGGTATAGGATTACAGATAAAATCAAAAAGAATTTTTGGAGTAACTTGATTCTTTAAAATTTTGTACCAAAAATTACTTTTAGATCTATGTGGGTCAATAGCAGGTGCACAACCAAAAAATGTAGCTAAAGAAATACCCCGGTATTCTGACATTAATGTTCTGTCAGATGTCAATACGATTTTTGGATGTCCCAATTTCTATCCTTCATCGGGGTGTTTTTTTAATTTATTTTAAACCTTCCTAGTATTTTTCAAGTATTCCTGACTTATCCCTGTGGGTATTTCCAAATTCATTATTTGCTTGAAGATGGCTACCTTCAAATACTGTTCCATCACGACAAACAAGATCTTCATTAACACAGCAACTACCACAAATTCCTATGCCACATTTCATCATACGTTCAAGACTTGCCTGAACAAAATTTCCTTTAGAGGTTGCAATCTGCACTACTTTTGACATCATTAATTCTGGGCCACAGGTATAAACTGCATCAAATTTTGTTTGTAGACATATGTTTTCCATAACTTTGGTAACCAATCCTTTTTTACCATAGGTGCCATCTTCAGTTACAACAATTACTTCGTGTTTGTTTTTTACAAGTAATTTCTTTGCAAAGTCTTCAAAAAAAACTTCATCTTTTGTTTTAGCACCAATAAGTAAAGTAACCTCATTTGTTGATTTGATAAATGTCAATAAACGCATGAGGGGAACTAGCCCTGTACCTCCACCCACTAACAAAAGATTTCCTTCTTTAATAGTAAATGAATTTCCGTAGGGGCCTCGAACACCAATTAGATCTCCAACTTTAGTATTATAGAGGGCAGTTGATGCCTCACCGTATTTTCTTATTGTAAATGCTGCCTTGTTTTTTTCTTGGGAAACCATAACACTCATTGGAAGTTCATTTACACCAGGAACCCATACCATTGCAAATTGACCAGGTAGCACATTAGATAATACATCATCAGAAAAAACAAGTGTTCTTACTGTGGGAGTTTCATCAATTACTTTTTCTATTTTCAAAATTGTTGGATGGTTAGAATCTCTTTGCACGTCCTATCATTTCCTCGATTTTTGAAAATCCCTTTTTTTCCATATATTGTAATATTCCCTTATTGATTTCATCAAAAACATCAATCCAACCATCACCTACTGCACTTCCAATCTGAACTGCAGAAGCTCCTGCAAGAAGAAATTCAACTGCGTCTTTCCAATCTGATATTCCACCACATCCTATTATTGGAATTTCATATTGTGATGATATCTCATACACGCATCTCACAGCAATGGGTTTGATAGGTGTTCCAGACAGTCCTCCTATCTTGTTGCTAAGAATT
>JAUXKJ010000026.1 GCA_030624325.1 Nitrososphaerota archaeon | reverse complement strand
CCTGGAGGTCCTGGAACTCCTGTTAATCCTTTGTCTCCTGATTTTCCTTGTGATCCCTGTGGACCTTTTTCTCCTTCAGTTCCTGGGTCACCTGTTCTTCCTTTCTCACCTTTTGCACCAGATTCTCCAGTAGGTCCCTTGTCACCTAGTGTACCACGTAGACCGCGCTCTCCTAGTGAGCCTTTGTCTCCCTTGTCTCCAGATGGACCTCTTAGTCCCTTGTCTCCCTTATCACCTGCCGGACCTGGTTGGCCTTTGTCACCCTTGTCACCTTTGTCACCAGTTAGTCCTTTAGCTCCTTTTTCACCTCTGGGACCTGATGATCCTTTGTCTCCTTTGTCACCTGGTGGTCCTTTGTCACCTTTGTCACCTGGTAAACCTTCATGACCTGATGATCCTTGATCACCTTGAGGACCTGGAGGACCCATTGAACCCTTTTCGCCCTGTTCTCCCTGATTACCTCGGCCACCACGTTCGCCTTGAATACCTGCAGTACCTCTTGGAGGTATTCGTTCAGGAGTTGGAATTTTTGTTTCTCGAATTGGTTTTTCCTCAGGAGGTAGTTTTGTAACTGGTTTTGGGGGTGCAGTTACCGGTTTTTTTAATGGAATTTCAAAAACCGAATGAATTGAAGAAAACTGATCAGCAACAACAATCCATGCAGAATCTAAAGTAAATACCGATTTTGGAATTGGGTTTTTATCACTTCCTAAAACTTCGGTGAATTGTCTTTCTGTAACCATTAAATGAAAATTATCAGTCCACAGTGTAGGAAAATTTTTCTTAGATATACTATCTTCGGTTGGTTTTTTATCTGAAATTGATATTTGGACCTCAAAAACTCCAGAGGGAAGTTTGAAGGGAGAGGTGCCTGAAATTTCAATTTTGGGATTGCTGGACACTACCGATGATGTAATTATGAAGTATTTTTGTATTTTCAAAGTGAAAATTAGGCACGGAATTTAGGAAAATAGGAATAGTATTTATCTAGATTAGTTACCCTTTTGAGATTAATGAAAAGGCCGTTTCGAAAAAAGTCAGAAAAGAAAGAAGAAAATACCAGCCTAGTTGATGCAGATTACAACAAGAAAAAGCTTTTCAAAAAAGGAATCAATTTAATGGCTGATGAAAGACTTGATGATGCTGCTAGAGCTTTTGAGCAAGTTTTAAGAATTGATCCTGATAATGTTGAAGCACTTTTAAAATTAGGTTATTCCAGATTCCATCTTGAGGATTATAGTGATGCATTAAAAGTCTATGATAAGATTTTAGATATCGACGTTACAAATGCAGAAACTTGGAATTTAAAAGCACTTGTACACTATGAACAAAAAAATTATTCTAAAGCACTTGATTCTGTGGAAAAGGCAATTGAATCAGAACCAACGTTTGGAATGGCCTGGTATAACAAATCATGTTTCCTTTCATTATTGAGCCAAATACCTGAGTCATTGGAAGCACTAAAGCGATCAATTGAAATTGATGTAAAGAATGCGAGAAAGGCAATAAAAGACTTAGACTTTGTAAATGTAAGAGCTGAAGAAGGTTTCAAACGAATTGAAGAAGTAGTTGTGATAGAATCCATAAGACAAGGTTACCATACAATCGGTTCAATTGTTTGGACGACATTTATTGATAAAAATAAAGCTCTCCTAGCTCTTGACAAACTTTTGGAAAAAGGACTAATTGTAAAACACGAAACAAGGAAAGGATTCACCAAGGTGGCAACATATGATCTTGTTCCAGAAATGGCTGAAAAAGTTGGCGTAGAAAAGAAAAGGTTCTTGGGGACTAGTAAGAAAAGATTGCCAGTTGCTCTTAAGAGTCTCAAAGGACTAAGTGAAGCAATTCAAGCTGTAAAATCATCTTTCGAAGAAGAAGATGTAGAAAAAACAATTGAAAATTTTGATACATTCATTGATCCTAACCAATACGGACAGCAAATGATAGATCAGTTTTTCGAAGAACACAGAGAAATTAGATTATGGAAAATTAGACTAAAAGACAGAGGACTGATTTATTTGCAAGAAAATAAACAAAAAATGAATGACCTATTTGATAATATTGAAGCTATTGTTACTCAAAAGATAAGAAATGAAATTGCGCAAAACTAAATTTTATTCTGCAGAAAGATCCCAATAGGTTGCGTTTTGTTGTTTTTCAATTGGTTTTTTTAGAGTCTTCCATTCTTTGAATGAACGAACATACAACTTTACGTTTGGCATGTTGACAGATTTTAATGCATAGTATGCCAAGCCTGAAAGTGTACCAACACTTCCACAGTAAGTTATAATTTCAGCGTCAGGAGAAATTCCTCTGTTTTCAATTAATCTTTTCATTTCAGTTTTAGTTTTTAGGATTCTATCTTCAGAACCAAGACTTCTATACGGAATGTTAATTGCTCCTGGAATATGTTGTTCTAAGAAATTTAATCGCTCTCTGTTATCTAATAGAACAACATTTTCTTTTGTTTTGGCTTTTTCAAGATAGTCAGCTGTTGCCATAATTTCTGGATGTAAATTTACGGAATGATTTTTGGAGTCATACGAAGGTATTTTGTCGTCGGTTTCAAGACCAAGCGAGTTCCATTGTCCATATGTAACATCAAGAAGGGAAACATCGCTATGACCCAAATATTGGAAGGTCCAAGCAACCCTTGATGCGAGAGCCCCAAATGTATCATCATATACCACTACAGGAGTTTCATCGTCTATTCCAAATGATTGTACTAGCTTGACTACCCTTTCAGGGGAATCATCAGATAACAAATTAGCAAGAGGAAGATTCACCGAGGTCGGAATGTGGCTTTTCTTATAATCTTCTTCTTTTCTTACGTCAATTACTCTAACGCTTTTATCGCGCAGCTCAGAACGAAGTGAATCTGCCTCTACAGTGGGATGTAGTGTTTTTTCTTTGCTCAAGCAGCGCACTCACCTTTTCCAGTCATGGCATGATAACCTGTATCTTCACCATAATCGGTATAGAAATCCTTTTCTTGTTCTTTGGATGGAGGAACCACTAGAGGAGATAATTCTTTTTTGAAATCATTTACTGATTTTATTTGAGAGTTTTCGTTTCCTTTGACGATTCTATCGATCCAAGATGAAAAAGAATCATTTGGATGTTTATTTTTCTTGAATAATTCAATTATTTTTAAAATAACAGGAATTATTCGCTTTACAGGAACTCGCATACAGTTGACTCCTAACATAGCATCTCCATCGGCTCTACCGCCAAGTGACATAGTGTAATTTGGGTACATGTCCTTGCCAACTCTACCTCCTCCACCGTAAAATCCGATGGTTGCAATCTCGTGTTGGCCACAAGAGTTCGGACAACCACTAATCTTGATTGTTGCATCTCTGAGGTCATCATCTTCGTTTAGTTTGAGATCTAGAAACTTTCTTTGAATTTCTTTTGCTAGCCTATGAGAGTTTGTCAAGGCCAAATTACACGAAGTTGTGCCTGAACATCCAACTGGAGAGGCCATGGTAAGTGAGCCTGGATTTGCCAAGCCAACTTGCAATAGTTTTGCATACATTCTAGGCAGGTCATCTTCGCTTACCCATCTAAATACAATGTCTTGTGAAAATCCATTTCTTGCAAAGCCTTCAGCAGAAAATTCTCGACAAATTTCAGCTAGAGCTTTGAGTTGGTTAGCTGTTACATCTCCGGCTTCTAATGTAATGAACACTGAACAGTATCCATCCTGTTTTTGCTTGTAGGTAGTTGTTTTGAACCAATTAGAAAATCCCTCGGGAGTTGGTTTTCCATCAGTATCTGATACTGAAATTGGTCGTTTAATTTCTTGAGGAGTGTCATCAACGTCAAGTTTGACAATAACTGATTGGGTTGCCCTAACAATTGATCTTTCTTTTAGAACCAAGTTTTGGAATTTTTCCCAACCCATTTCATCAACTAAATATCGCATTCGGTTTCTTGCCATGTTTTTTCTGTTTCCCATTCTATCAAATATTCGAAGAACTGCAATAGAGGTGTATAGTAGATCATCTTCTGGAGTAAAATCTTCAAGCTGGTGTGCAACAAAAGATTTGTTTCCAAGACCGCCTCCTAGAAATACTTTGAAACCACGTTGAGTCTTTCCGTCAAGATCTCTCTTTTGTGGAATCAAACCTACATCAACAATTCTTGCCATTCCGTGTTTTTCACAGCATGTAAAATTGAATTTGAATTTCCTTGGAAGGTTTTGGTTTAATGGGTTTCTTAGAAGAAACTTTGTAGTAGCAATTGCATATGGGGTTGGATCAAACACTTCATCATGACAGACGCCAGCAAGAGGACTACACATTATAGTTCTAACAGTATTCCCACAAGCTTCTCTTGAGGTCAGACCAACTTCGGCCAAGCCGCGCATTATTTCTGAAACATCTTCAAGAACGACCCAGTGCAGCTGAATGTTTTGTCTTGTAGAGATATGGGCGCTTCCAATAGAGAATGTTTCGCTGAGTTGAGAAATTTTTTCTAGTTGATTGGGATAAATTTCACCTGCAGGAAGTTTTATTCTTACCATTGCATAATCATCAGTCATTCTAGTTCCATAAGCTCCATGTTGAAGCCTAAATCGTCTGAAATTGGCATGGTCAATTTTTCCTTGACGGTAAAGTTTTACATTTTTTGCAAAATTCTCTGCTTCTTCCATTCTTGCCCAGTTTTCTCTAGGCAATTTAGAATCAGGACTAGATTGTTTAAGATTAGTTGCCGTCAATTCGATTCAACTTCCGCGAATTTGGATATAAATTTTTGAGAGGGGGAATTTTAGTCACAATAAAGAAATTTCTTACCAAAAATTGCCGATGAAACAAGAGTAGATTAGTTTTCTAAAGTTTTGAAACTTGAATTAATACCAAAATTTGATTAGTAGAACCTAATTTTTTGATAGTGGATTGTTACAAGTTGTTAGTCAAATTTTTTAATTGCTTTTTTTTCGTTAAAATGGTATGGCAAAGTCATGTTATGTTTGCAACAAAGAATTTGAAATTTCAAGTTTGAAAACATCTAGATCAAGATTCAATATAATGGGCCTGACCCCTCCAACAGGCATGGGAGAAATGGATAGAGTCTGTTCCAATTGTCTAAAAATTATTCATGATGAAGAACTAAAACAAATTAAAATTTCTCAGATAAAAAGAGACATTCAAAGATAATTTTTTCAAAGATAAATTTCTGAAATTATATCCATTCTTAGGAAACTATTAATGGGTTTTAGAATTTATCGTAGTATGCAAGAATCAGTTAATCAAGAAAGGCCAAACAAAATTTTTGCTGATGTAAGAGAAGTTGAAATTACAAAAGCAATTGCCGATGAATTTCACTCTGTTTTAATAGATAGGGCCGAATCTGACGTTATAATTATTGGAGCAGGCCCTGCTGGATTAACTGCAGGGAGAGAGCTTTCTACAATGGGTTTCAAAGTTTTGATTGTTGAACAAAACAACTACCTTGGTGGTGGATATTGGTTAGGTGGTTATATGATGAATCCTGTAACAGTTAGAGAACCCGCACAAAAAATTTGGGATGAGCTTGGTATTCCGTATAAAAAAGTCAGTGAAGGATTGTATCTTACTCCAGGGCCTCATGCGGTATCAAAATTAATTGCAGGAGCATGCGATTCTGGAGTAAAGTTTCTAAATTTAACTAAATTTGATGATCTGGTTTTAAAAAAAGGTAGAGTATCTGGGGTGGTAGTTAATTGGATGCCAGTCTCTGCATTACCGCGTAACATTACATGCGTTGACCCAATTGCTTTTGAATCAAAAATGGTAATTGATGCATCTGGACACGATTCTGTTGCAGTAAAACGACTAGTTGATAGAAATCTAGTAGAATGGAAGGGAATGAATCCAATGTGGGTTGAAAACGGTGAAGAACATGTTGTTGAAAAAACTGGCGAAATTTTCCCAGGTTTAGTGATAGCAGGAATGTCAGTTACTGAAACGCATGGCTTGGCTCGTATGGGACCGACCTTTGGCTCTATGTTATTTTCAGGAAAAAAGGCTGCAGAAGTCACCGCTGCAAAAATCAAAGAATTAGGAACATAAGATTCGATTTGTTTTTTGAAAATTTCTAAAATTTTTCTTTATGATGAACCATCCGTTCCTGAATTAAAAATTACTAGACTAGGTAAATTCATCGAGGACACTTTTGGAATCAAAGTTGAAATAAGAAAAAATATTTTTTCAAGTGCTAATGATTCTGATGCAAAACAAATTGCTGCATGTAGGATTTTTAATACAAAAAAACCATTTGAGACACACGTTACAACCAATGAAGAAATTGATTT
>JAUXKJ010000034.1 GCA_030624325.1 Nitrososphaerota archaeon | reverse complement strand
AGAGGAGGCGGTGGAGATGATCCTGAGGATCCTCTAGGTCCTTGGGATCCCCTAGATCCTGATGACCCAAGAAATATGCGCATTCCATCCTGGATTAAGTTCATTGCAGAGCAGTGGTCAAAGGGATTAATTGGCGATGCAGAGTTTGCAAATGCAATAAGATTTCTAGTTAATGCAAATGTAATTGTAATACCTGATCTTCCCGAAGCTGGACAAACAGACAGAGACAACATTCCACAATGGATTAAGTTCAATGCAGAGCAGTGGGCAAATGGTGTATTATCAGACACAGAATTTGTCAGTGGAATAAAGTGGATTATTGAAAACGGAATTATCCAGTGGAATTAATTTAAGATTTTAGAAATATGCATCTAGTGCGTTTTTTGGGGATTCAACCTTATTTTGTAAAACCTTGCTCATTTTTTCACCCATGCCTTTTGCAGCAGTCATTTTTCGTTTGCCAATCCAATAATATTTCTCATCAATGGTATCTTTTGCAATTAGAACAATTAGTTTTCCCATTTCCTTTCTTCCTGTACGTCCACGTCTTTGAACATACCTAATTGAGCTTGGAACATTATCATAGAAAATTACGTGATTTACCTCTGCAATATCAAGGCCTTCTTCGCCAACCCTAGTTGCAATAAGAACTGTATACTCTCCGTCTCGAAACTTTTCTACTGCCTCGATTTGCTGTTTTTGTTTTAGTCCAGTTTCTCCTGCTTTGCCAATTAGAATGCCAGCCTTAATTCCCATATCAGTTAGCTTTTGATGAATGATTTCAACTGAATCACGATAGCTTGTAAAAACCAAAGCTTTACCATCAATTGATTGTAGTATTTCTTTTAATTTTGGAATCTTGCTGTGCTCAATTCCTTTTGATTGTGCCTGCTTTGCAATAGAAATTGCTTGAGTAAAGTTTGGGTCTTGTTCTAAAAGTTCTCTAACACCTACACCTTTTTTCTTGCTTGTCCTATCACAGAATCTTAGAAATGACGTTACACCGTGTGCTTCAAGAATGTTTAATGCATAATGAATGCGTATTGCAGTGAATAGTGGTTTTGCTGAACGCCTGTTACTTCTTAAAACAAAATCCCGCATGCGTAATAGCTGTGAGAGTGATCTGTTGTCTGATACTTTGAGTCCGTTTCGTTCAAGCTCTTGATATCTTTGCTCTAGAGATTTTTTAATTAAACTTTGTATTTGTTTTAGCTCAGGCGGTAACTCGACATTAATCCATTCTGTTTTTGTTTCTTGAATGAATGGTTTTACATCTGGGCTATCTTCTGTTCTTTGTGCTATCGCTTTTATTCGAAGATTATCTAAAATTTCTTTAGCTTTTTCTTTTTCACTAGGAAGAGTGGCAGTCATTCCCATGATTCGTGCAGGAGAGCTTACAAATCGCTCTGCAATTCCAACATACGCATATTCCCCTACGGACCTATGTGCTTCATCAAAAATTACTATATTGAACTGTTCAGGAGACACTAGCTGTCTGTCTAAATCATTTTTGGTAATTTCAGGAGTTGCGCAAATTATACTATTCATCCAAAGTTTTTTTCTTTTTGTTACCAGATCTTCGCCAGTAATTAATGCAATATCTTCTAGGTTTAGGTTATTTTTTAGAAACTTGTAGTGTTGATTTACTAAAACTCGTGTGGGGGCTAAAAACAAGACTCCGCCGCTTCCTTTTGATAAACAATCTGCAATTACTTGCAAGGCAACTGCGGTCTTGCCAAGCCCTGTAGGCAAAACTACAAGGCAGTTTTCTTTTTTTGCCTGCTCTGCAAGATTTACCTGATAGTCCCTATATTCTATAGAATCTTTTTTTACAAATTTGTGCTCAAAATATTCAGAGACCATACTTTTACCTAGATGAATTAAAAACCCATTCTTTTGATTTTATAGTTTCGTGTAGCATTATGATAACTAATTGTCAGTTTTGTATACAAATTAGGAGAGTATCTGTATTTTCATAACTAAATTTTCATCAGAAAGCCCTCTTGCGTGGTTTTCACATGCACGAATAATTGCTCTACAAAAGGGCTTTTTTGCGTATTTGCTAGAATAATAATACATCATGAGTTTGATGTAGGCCTCTGCATTGCATTTGGCAATATAACACAAAACCATGTCTTCAGAGAAATTATTTGCAGTATAACATATCGGATGGATTCTGCCTTGACCACATCTAGAAAATCAAAACAAGGGCTGGGTTTTATCTATGGAGAATCCAAATTATACTTTGAGAAAATTTGTCATAAAACTGAGTGAAAAAGACTATCATGATTTTTTGAGAATATCAAATCAATATGGATTAGAAGTAGAGGAAAAAATTTACGAAATAATAGAGTACTATCTTCTAATTGAAAGAGGGCGATTCAAAACACGCCGTATTAATCATGATTTTCAAAATTGATGCAGTATAATTGCAATCAATATATGGTAGGAACAGGCATTTTTGATGTGAACGCACAGTTTGAGCGACCATCTTGGGATGAATACTTTATGCTACAAGCAGAGCTTGCCAAGCTGCGATCAAATTGTATGACACGTCATGTTGGTGCAGTAATTGTTAGAAACCACAGACAAATCGCAACAGGATATAATGGAACCCCTCCAGGAGTAAAAAACTGCTTTGAAGGAGGATGTAAACGATGTCAATTAAGAATGGAGGGAAAAATAGAATCTGGCGCATCACTAGACAGATGCTTGTGCAATCATGCAGAAGCTAATGCCATCATGCACTGTGCAATATTAGGTATTGAAGCTGGTTCAGACGGAGCAATTCTTTACACAACTTTTGTGCCATGTTTAGAATGCACAAAAATGGCAATCACCATTGGCATTAAAAAAATCATTTGTCTTGATTCTTATCCTGAAACCAATTTTGATTTAATTAAAGAGGCAGGAGTAGAGGTAATAAAACTAGAAAAAGAAAAAATTCAGTATTGGGCAAAGGCACTCTTTGACAGTTATGAAGCAAAATTAACTCCAAAATAGGTGTAATTTATGGCAGAACAAATCAGCAACTTGAAACAAAAACAGGTCAGATCCATGCCAACTTCTCTTCTAGTGTCAGCAACTTATGAAAGAGAAAAAAATGCGGCAGTATTGAAATTTTATGAGCCAAAATCACAAAAAATTATTCTCTGGACTGATGAAACAAATCACAAACCATACTGCTATTCAAAGTTAAACCCAGAAGAACTTGATTTTCTATCAGATAGAGATGACGTTTTAAAAATTGAAACGGTCAAAAAACATGACACACTAAATGACAGCGAAATCTCAGTATCCAAAATTATTGTAGCAAATCCGTTAGTAATTGGTGGAACCGACAACAGTATTAGGAATCTAATTGATACGTGGGAATCAGACATCAAATATTATGAAAATTATCTTTATGATAGGTCTCTAATTGTTGGCAAATACTACAAAATTGAAGACGGTGAAATTGAACCGCAAGAGTTAGAAATTTCAGACCAAGTGAAGCTTGCACTAAAAAGTCTGCTTTGGGACAAAGCCACAAACGACGGAATGGTAGATTCTAAACAATTCCAAGAATATGTATCAGAGTGGGCAGACTTGCTCAACCAACCAATCCCAAAAATAAAAAGAATCAGCATTGACATTGAAGTAGAAGCAGTAATTGGAAGAATTCCGGATGCAAAGATTTCTGAAAAAAGAATTACTGCAATAGGAATGGAAGGAACAAATGGCTTCAAGCAGGTGTCTGTTCTCAAAGTAGCAGGAATAGAAGAAGGAAAAAACGAACTACCAACAGATGTTAAGATTGTATTTTATGATGAAGACAAAGAAAAACAAATGATTGAAGATGCATTTAAGATAATTTCAGAGTATCCTTTTGTGATTACTTACAATGGAGATGATTTTGACATGCCATATTTGTACAACAGAGCACAAAGATTAGGAATCAAAAAAGATGATAACCCACTTTACATGATGAGAGACTCTGCAACTCTAAAAAAAGGAGTCCACATTGACCTTTACAGAACATTATCAAATAGATCATTTCAGATTTACGCCTTTAGTCACAAGTACACCAATTTTTCACTGAATAGTGTATCTCAAGCCCTACTCAATGAATCAAAAATCGATTACGGAATTGAACTGTCTGACTTGAAATTGTACCAAACTGCAAATTATTGTTTTAATGATGCGCGCTTGACGTACAAACTTACCAGCTTTAACAACGATTTATTGATAAATTTACTCATTATAATTTCTCGAATAGCTAGGATGCCAATAGATGATATTGCCCGAATGGGAGTGTCACAGTGGATTCGAAGTCTCATTTATTTCGAGCATAGAAAGCAAAACTATTTGATTCCAAAAAGAGATGAACTTGAAAAAAAATCAGCAGGAGTAGTTCATGATGCAGTAATCAAGGACAAAAAGTACAGAGGTGGACTAGTCGTTGACCCTACAGAAGGAATTCATTTCAATGTAACGGTAATGGACTTTGCTAGTCTGTATCCAAGCATTATCAAGGTTCGAAATATATCTTATGAAACTGTAAGATGCCCTCATGAGGAATGCAAGAAAAACAGCATCCCAGAGACAAACCATTGGGTTTGCTCCAAAAAAAATGGTTTGACATCTCTTCTAATTGGATCATTAAGGGATTTGAGGGTAAACTATTACAAACATCTCTCAAAAAATCAATCATTATCTGAAGAACAACGTCAGCAATATACAGTTGTTAGTCAAGCGCTCAAAGTTATTCTCAATGCAAGCTATGGTGTAATGGGCGCAGAAATATTTCCACTGTATTATCTTCCAGCTGCTGAAGCAACAACTGCAATTGGCCGTCATACAATTTTAGAAACCATCAAAAAATGTCAAGAAGTAGGAATCGAAGTATTATACGGAGATACTGATTCGTTATTTATAAAAAATCCAACACCAGAGCAAATCCAAAACGTAATTGATTGGGCAAAAAAGGCTCATGGTGTAGAGTTGGAAGTTGACAAAGAATATCGTTATGTAGTACTTAGTAAACGAAAGAAAAACTATCTAGGCATAACAAAGGAAGGAAAAGTAGACGTCAAAGGATTAACTGGCAAAAAATCACATACTCCTCCCTTCATTAAGACACTATTCTATGAATTACTCGAAGTACTATCAAAAGTACAAACCGTAGAAGATTTTGAAAATGCAAAAAAACAGATTAGCAACAAAATTGTCGAATATACAAAAAAAGTTGAAGCAAAAGAGATTCCATTAAAAGAGCTTGCATTCAATGTTATGATTAGCAAAGCACCATCTGAATATGTAAAAACAGTACCACAGCACATTCGTGCTGCAAAACAACTAGAATCAATTAGAGAAATAAAAAAAGGTGACATTATTTCCTATGTAAAAATAATTAACAAGCCAGGAGTACGACCAGTTGAAATGGCAAGGCCTGAAGAGGTTGATTCAAAAAAATACATGGAGTTTATGGAATCAACACTTGATCAGATAACATCTTCAATGGATCTTGACTTT
>JAUXKJ010000087.1 GCA_030624325.1 Nitrososphaerota archaeon | reverse complement strand
CAGTAATTAATGGATGAAAAACTCCTGCAAGAAGTGCAAAAAAGAAAATCAAATAGACGTATTTAGCACCAGCAATTACTCTAGTGTGCAACTTACTCATAAAACTCGTAAATCAGGTAATCAAATAAACTTATGAAGAATTGCTAAATGACAAAAAGGTGATTGATGATTACATCATTCCGCCCATGTCAGGCATTCCACCCATACCAGGTGGCATACCACCCATTCCAGGTGGCATTCCTCCTTCACCACCACCAGGTGGAGCAGCGGCTTTTGACACAGAGATTACATCATCAATTCGCAATATCATGCAGGCAGCCTCTGAAGCAGCTGAAATTACCTGATTTTTTACTGCTAGTGGATCAATAATGTCACTTGTTTTCATATTACTTACACGTCCTTTCAAAACATCAATTCCCGTCCATTTCTCCCCCTTGAGTTGTTTTGAACGAAGAGTGGCAAGAGTATCAATTGGATCCATACCAGCATTTTCAGCTAAGGCTAAAGGAATAGATTCCAAAGCTTCAGCAAATTTTTCGGCTGCTAGTTGTTCGCGACCCTCTAGTGATTTTGACCAGCTCCTAAGTTTGGTTGCTACATAAGTTTCTGGTGCACCTCCTCCTGCAACTATTGAGGGAAACTCCATAACGTCTCTAACAACCATAATTGCATCATGAACAGATCTCTCTACTTCATCTACAACTCTTTGAGAACCACCTCTTAGTAATAGAGAAACTGATTTTGGGTGTTTACATCCTTCAACGAAAACCCATCTATCTTCTTCTATTTTTCGTTCTTCTACCAAATTAGCAGTTCCTAAATCTTTTTCATAAAGATCGTCAAGATTTGTTACAATTCTTGCTCCAGTCGCTTTTGCAAGTTTAGTTAGATCACTTTCTTTAATTCTTCTAACAGCCAAGACTCCGGCTTTAGCAAGATAGTGTTGTGACATATCATCAATTCCTTTTTGACAGAAAACAACGGTAGCTCCTGAACCAATAACTTTGTCTACCATATTCTTTAGCATTCGATTTTCCTCATCTAGAAAGGATTTAATTTGTTGTGGATTTGTGATGTTAATTTTAGCATCGGTTTCGGTTTTGCTAATTTCTAGTGCAGCATTTAATAGAGCAATTTTTGCTTCGTTAATTTTTTTTGGCATGCCGCCATGAACCACTTCTTTATCAAGAATTATTCCTTGTATGATAGAGCAGTCTCGCATTGAACCACCCGCCTTTTTTTCAACCTTAATGTCATCCTCATCTACTTTAAAATCAGCTCCTTCCTTTTCGACAACTGCAGAAACTGATTTTACAACTAAATCAGCAAGAAAACCAGATTCTTTTCTAACAAGTTTTGTCTGCATAGAAGTTTTTGCCACTTTAAGTAACATAGCTTTATCACTGGCAGTTACAGTTTCAGCAATTTCTTCTAGGTATTGTTTAGCTTTTTTTGCTGCTTTTCTGTAACCATCAACAATTATTGTAGGATGAACGTCTTGATTGATTAGAGTTTCGGCATATTCTAGGAGACTTCCTGCCAAAACAACTACAGATGTAGTACCATCTCCTACTTCATTGTCTGTTGTTTTGGATATTTCTACAAGCATCTTTGCTGCTGGATGTTGTACATCAATTTCTTTGAGAATGGTTGCACCATCATTAGTAATTGTAACATCTCCTAATGAATCAACTAACATCTTGTCCATTCCTCGTGGTCCTAAACTGGTACGAACAATTTCTGCAATTATTTTTGCAGCAGCAATATTGTTTTTTTGTGCCTCACGGCCCTTTGTTTCACTTGAACCTTCTTTTAATATTACAATTGGCATGCTTCCTCTAGGACCTTGAATACTCATGGTTCTAAGGCGTCTGTTTTCCCCTTTTATACGTTATTTAAGTTCGAAAAAATTTTTCGAAAATTTTGTCTGGCTACATACAATCGCTGTTTTTAAATTGGGAAAATTGAATGGCAGGTTCATGGCTGACTCACCAAACAAAAAATCTTACAAAAGAGTTTTTTCTATGCTAAAAGACCATCACCAGTGGTTTGAAAATTCAATTCCTTTAATTGCTAGTGAAAATATTCCAAGTCCTGCCGTAAGAGAAGCGATCATTTCAGATTTTGGAAATCGTTACGCTGAAGGTTGGCCAGGTGAGCGAGTGTATGCAGGTTGTGTGTATATTGATAAAGTAGAGTTTGAATGTATGGCTCTAGCAAAAAAATTATTCAAAGCTGAGTTTGCTGATGTAAGACCTATTTCTGGAGTGATTGCAAATCTTGCAATATATTCTGCATTTTCAAATCCCGGTGAGATAATGCTTGCACCATCAATTCCAGCTGGAGGACATATTTCTCATGGGAAAAAAAAACATTCTGGAACAGCTGGTTTAGTACATGGACTTGAAATTGAGTTCTATCCCTTTGATGCAGAAAATATGACAATAGATGTAGACAAGACTAAGAAAAAAGTTGAAGATCTCAAAAAAGAAGGAAGGTTACCTAAAATCGCAATGTTTGGGGGTTCACTCTTTCTTTTTCCCCATCCCGTTAAGGAATTAGCTGACTTTTTGAAAGGACATGGAATACATGTCAATTATGATGCTGCCCATGTAGCAGGTCTTATTGCAGGAAATCAATTCCAAGATCCATTAAGAGAGGGGGCAGATTCTATGACAATGAGTACACACAAGACTTTGTTTGGTCCTCAAGGTGGGTTGGTTTTAGCTTATGAGAGATTTGGGGATGAAATCAAAAAAGCTGTTTTCCCAGGACTTACAAGCAGTCACCACATTCATCATATGGCTGCAAAAGCCGTTACGTTTGCTGAAGCATTAGAATTTGGAAAAGATTACGCAAAAGATGTTATAAAAAATGCCAAAGTATTAGCCGAAGCTCTAAAGGATTGTGGATTCAAGATTCTTGGAGAAAAAAGAGGATTTACAGAGTCTCATCAAATAGCAGTAAACGTTCTGGACTATTCTGATGGAGGAAAAGTGGAAGTAGATTTAGAGAAAGCAAACATAATTGTAAATAGACAACTAATTCCTGGTGACATTAAGGCTGGTCGTAATTATTACCATCCTGGTGGAATTAGACTAGGTGTATCAGAAATAACAAGACTTGGAATGAAAAAATCTGAGATGAAAGAAATTGCTTCATTTATCAAAAATGTGAT
>JAUXKJ010000106.1 GCA_030624325.1 Nitrososphaerota archaeon | reverse complement strand
TGCTGCGGCTATTGGGGGAGTTACAACAATGATGAGAATGCTTCGACTAGGTGGTTCTTACAACACATCATTGATTCCACATTTGATTGCAAGTTCAAGGTCACACTATGTGGATTATACTATTCACGCATCAATTTTTAATCAACAACAAATTGATGAAATGAAGTTTTGTTTAGACAATTGGATTACTTCATTCAAACTATACATGAATCTTGGAGGCGATATAGGACACGCCTACATGGATATGGAACCTGGAACTAACTCATTGCGTGAAGCACATGTTGAAGTCAATTCTGAGCTAGTCAAGAAAGTAGTTGAAACTGCCGCTACTCTTAATTGTCCAGTTTTAGTCCATGCTGAAGATTATGAGTTATGTTCATGTGGAATTAAAAAAGCAAAAGAAAATAAAAAAAATGGATTAGCTGCATGGTCACAAAGTAGATCCACTGACTCTGAAGTAAAATCAATTAAGACTATCTCAAAATATGCACGTGACTGTGGTTGTACCTTATACTTTGTTCATATTGGGTCTGGCGATGCACTTGACCAAATAGAAGAAGAAAGAAAAAACGGAACTAAAATCTATGTTGAAACATGTCCACAATATCTTACTCTTTCTTACGAAAAACAAGAAGGATATCTTGCCAAGGTTATGCCGCCAATACGTTCAGCAAACGACGTAGCTCAAGTTTGGAAATCTATTAATGAAAATCAAATCGATACTTTAGGAACTGATCATGTTGCAAACCAACTAAAACTAAAACTTGAAGGAGATGACGTGTGGGATGCACTAGCGGGTTTTCCAGGAATTGGGACTTTACTTCCAATTTTATTGAGTGAGGGTGTAAACAAAGACAGAATTTCACTCCAAAAGTTGACAGAACTTACAAGTATAAACGCAGCCAAAATTTTCGGAATGTATCCCAAAAAAGGTTCTTTAGAAAAAGAATCTGATGCAGATATTACATTATTGGATTTGAAAATGGAAAAGAAGGTAACAAGTGAACTCTTCGGTGGTTTTTCAGACTATATTGTGTATGATGGATGGAATCTAAAGGGATGGCCAGTTAAGACCATTGTTAGGGGCGAGATTGTAGCAGATGATTTTGAAGTCATAGGAAAAGTAGGACACGGAAAGATGGTTCGAAGAAAAACTCAATTATAATTTAGATTTAGAAGAGTTTATTGATTTTTGGTTATTAGAACATATATGATTCAGATTAATCCAATTGAAGTTTTACTCTGGAATATCCGACGCAGTGAAAAAGACGTAATCAAAGTTTACGATAAACTAGCTCCTCTAATGCAGCTTGGAGCAGAATCTAATATTCTTAACTTTGGATTGTGGGATAAGAACACTAAAGATCCGGCCGAAGCTCAAAAAAAAATGTGTGAATACATTTGTGACTTTGGAAAATTTGAATCTTCAAAAAAATTATTGGATATAGGAAGTGGATATGGTATTCCTGCACTTTTGTGGAAAAATAGATTGCCAGAATTGGAAATCACATGTTTAAATCTAAACTTTAATCAGTTAAATCAAGAAACTGCTAAAAGAAACCTTGGTTTTGTAAACTCTACATCTACAGCGATCCCAATCAATTCATGTTCATTTGATACTCTCGTTGCATTAGAGTCTGCACAACACTTCAAACCATTGGGAAAATTCTTTATTGAATCAAAAAGAGTAATTAAAAATCATGGAAACCTTATCATGGCAATTCCAGTAACAGAAAACCAAAAGCTTGTCTCACTCAAACTTGGAATATTAAATCTTACATGGACATCACAACACTATTCAAAACAATTCATTGAATCTGAAGCAAAAAAAGCAGGTTTTGAAATAAAAATAATAGAGGAAATTGGCTCTGATGTTTTCGAACCACTTGCTGATTACTACATTGAAAATAGGACCAGTCTTAAGGAACGTTTTAGTTCAACATATTCAAATCGAATTGAGAACTTGATATACAATTCTATGGAAAAAATGAAAAAATTGTCCCAGCAAAAAATTATAGACTATCTATTGTTAAGGCTTCAAACAGAATAAAATATTATTTAGAATCTATAATCTCGTATTTTCCATTAGTTTTAGCTTTGTAAATCACATCAGGTTTTCTTGTAAATATACCAACTTCCATTACACCAGCAATTTGTTTTATTTTTTGTGCAAGGATTTTAGGATTTTTAATTATACCAAAGTTACAATCTAAAATTACATTTCCATTTTCTGTAATGAATGGATAACCTCGTTCAAGAGTACGAACCATTGGTTTACCACCAAGCTTTCGAATTGATTTGGTAACAGTATTTCTAGCAAGAGGATGAACTTCAACTGGAACAGCTCTATTGAAATTTTTTACAAATTTAGATTTGTCTGCCATGATTACAACCTTTTTTGCAGCATTAATCAGAATATTTTCTCTAAGTAATGCTCCTCCTCCACCTTTCATCAAGTATTTTTGATGATCAATTTGGTCGGCACCATCAAAAACTACATCAATATTTTCGATTTGGTCTGCTTCAATGAGATGAATTCCACCTTGCTCTGCAATCAATTTTATTTGAAGTGATGTAGGAACAGCTCTTACATGCAAATCATGTTCACGTAAATAGTCTGAAAGTGAATTTACAAAAGCAGTTGCTGCTCTTCCGCTTCCAAGACCTAAAACATAGCCGTCTTTAACGAATTTGAGGGCATCTGTTGATAATGCCGAAATGGCATCATCATAT